>JBKCFX010000606.1:0-4196 GCA_046303595.1 Bacteroidia bacterium | reverse complement strand
CTTCGTAGCCAACGTACCCGGGAGGCGCTCCGATTAATCGTGACACCGCAAATTTCTCCATGTATTCCGACATGTCGATGCGAATAAGTGCATCCTCCGAATCAAATAAATACTTCGAAAGAATTTTTGCCAGTTGTGTTTTACCAACACCTGTTGGTCCGAGGAAAATAAACGAGCCAATCGGACGATTTGGATCTTTCAATCCGGCTCGGTTACGCTGTATAGCTTTAACTACTTTCTTTATCGCTTCGTCTTGGCCAATCACACGCCCCATCAATTCTTCATTCATTTTTACCAAACGACTGCCTTCGTTCTGTGCAATACGCTGTGTGGGAACGCCGGTCATCATGGCTACAACTTCGGCAACATTATCTTCGGTAACGGTTTGGCGATTGTTACGTGTTTCTTCTTCCCATGCTTTTTTGGCTATTTCCAAATCCTTTTCAAGTTGTTTTTCCTTATCGCGCAAGCGTGCTGCCTCTTCGTATTTCTGACTTTTAACAACCTGAATTTTTTCTGCTTTAATCTCTTCGATTTTGGCTTCAATTTCTAGGATATTTTGCGGAACATGAATATTGGTAATGTGTACGCGCGAACCGGCCTCATCGAGAGCGTCGATGGCCTTATCGGGCAAATGGCGATCTGAAACATAGCGTTGGGTAAGTGTAACACATGCCTTAAGTGCCTCAGGTGTGTAAATCACATTGTGATGATCTTCGTACTTCGCCTTGATATTGTTTAAAATTTGGAAGGTTTCATCCTCCGAGGTAGGGTCAACAATTACCTTTTGGAAGCGGCGTTCGAGAGCACCATCTTTTTCAATGTATTGACGATATTCATCGAGCGTAGTTGCGCCGATGCATTGAATTTCGCCACGCGCCAATGCCGGCTTAAACATATTGGATGCATCGAGCGAACCCGAAGCTCCTCCTGCGCCAACTATTGTATGAATCTCGTCGATGAAAAGTATTACATCGGGCGACTTCTCCAATTCATTCAATACCGCTTTCATGCGTTCTTCAAACTGGCCGCGGTATTTTGTTCCCGCAACAAGCGAAGCTAAGTCGAGTGTGATTACCCGCTTATCAAACAAAACACGCGATACTTTTTTCTGAATGATGCGCAGCGCAAGTCCTTCGGCAATGGCCGATTTACCAACACCGGGCTCACCAATCAAAATCGGATTGTTCTTCTTGCGGCGCGATAAAATTTGAGACACCCGTTCAATTTCTTTCTCACGACCAACAATCGGATCCAAGCGACCTTCTTCGGCAGCCTTGGTTAAATCGCGGCCAAAATTATCGAGAACCGGCGTTTTGGATTTAGAATCGGATACTTTCTTCGTTCCACCCGAAGATCCGCCAAATGCGCCACCATCATCGTCGTTATCGTCATCGAGCGGATTGTTTGGAGCCTGGGCTCGCGGCTCTTCGGTAAGTAAGTTTTTAAGTTCGTCGCGCACAACAGTGTAATCAACGTTAAATTTTTCGAGCGTTTTGGTAACCAGATTGTCTTCGTCTTTGAGAATCGCCAAAAGCAAATGCTCGGTTCCAATTAAGGTTGTTTTAAACAATCGAGCTTCGAGGTATGTAACCTTCAGCGCTTTTTCGGCTTGTTTAACCAGCGGAATCTGATTGAGATTATTCAACGTTTTTCCGGATGACACTTTGATAGAACCTTCAATTGTTTTGCGCAATTCACTTAAATCGATGTTCAGGTTTTTCAAGATTTTGATGGCCATTCCTTCGCCTTCGCGGATGATGCCAAGCAACAAATGCTCTACACCCATATAATCGTGCCCCAAACGCAACGCTTCTTCGCGGCTGTATGAAATCACATCTTTTACCCTTGGAGAAAATCTCGCTTCCATAATTATTGGTCTTTAAAGGTTAGGTATTGGTAAAGGTCAAATATAGAAATTTCTCTTCCAACACCACGCACAAATTTACCCGACAAATTAAGATTAGTGAACCTGTGCATTGTTAATTTATAACAGAATTTTGTTAATACTACGTTGTTGATTTCTTACCCTGCGAATTGCTTTTATGTATCTTCGCTGCTCAAGAATCACAAACCTTTTTACAACAATTGTGCTTTTAAGCAATAGCTGAATTTATGGCAGATGGAGAAAAGATTATTCCTATAAATATTGAGGAAGAAATGAAAACCGCCTACATCGATTATTCGATGTCGGTAATTGTGTCACGTGCACTGCCCGATGTGCGCGACGGATTGAAGCCGGTTCACCGCCGGGTATTGTTTGGAATGCAGGAGCTGGGTGTCCTCTCAAACCGAGCACACAAGAAATCGGCGCGTATCGTGGGTGAAGTTTTGGGAAAATACCATCCACACGGCGATTCATCGGTATACGATACCATGGTGCGTATGGCGCAGGATTGGAGCTTACGCTATCCATTGGTTGATGGTCAGGGAAACTTTGGTTCTGTTGATGGCGACAGTCCGGCGGCAATGCGTTATACCGAAGCGCGTTTAAAACGCATTGCCGAGGAAATGCTTTCCGATATCGAAAAGAACACGGTCGATTTTCGGCTCAACTTCGACGATTCGCTCGAAGAACCAACGGTATTGCCGGCCGCCATTCCAAACTTGCTTATCAACGGAGCAGCAGGTATTGCCGTAGGGATGGCAACCAATATGCCCCCACATCACCTCGGTGAAGTAATAGACGCCACCATCGCCTACATCGATAACAACGATATAACCGTGCAGGAAATGATGCAGCACGTTAAGGCTCCCGATTTCCCAACCGGCGGAATCATTTACGGATACCAAGGCGTTAAGGAAGCTTTCGAAACCGGCAGGGGCAGGGTAGTTATGCGCGCTAAAACAGAGATTGAGCAAGCCGACAATGGACGCGAGCGCATCATCGTTTCCGAGATTCCCTACATGGTGAACAAAGCCGAGATGATTCGTAAAACGGCAGAACTTATCAACGACAAAAAACTTGAGGGCATTTCCGATTTGCGCGATGAATCAGACCGTGATGGAATGCGCATCGTGTATGAACTGAAGAAAGATTCAATCACCTCAGTTGTTCTCAATAATTTATTCAAATACACGCAGCTACAGTCTTCGTTTTCAGTAAATAACATTGCGCTTGTAAACGGACGTCCCGAGCTTCTAAACCTCAAGCAACTCATCAGCTGCTTCGTCGATCATCGACACGATGTAGTGATTCGTCGCACAAAATTCGACCTCGAACAGGCCGAAAAGCGGGCACATATTCTCGAAGGATTTTTAATTGCACTCGATAACCTCGATGCGGTAATCAGCCTTATCCGTGCAAGCCGCACGCCCGATGATGCACGCGATGGATTGATGGAAAGCTTTGGCTTAACCGAGATTCAGGCTCGTGCCATTTTGAATTTAACGCTTCAGCGCCTTACCGGACTTGAGCGCGATAAAATTCGCGATGAGTATGCCGAGTTGATGAAAACCATTGAATACTTGAAATCAATTTTAGCAGACGAAAGCCTGCGGATGAAGATTATCAAAGACGAACTCGCTGCAATCAAAGAAAAGTATGGCGATGAGCGTCGCACACATATTATATATGATGCCGATGACCAGCGCATCGAAGATTTGATTGCCGATGAGCCTTGCGTGATTACCGTATCGCACATGGGATATATCAAACGTACGAACCTGAACGAATACCGCACACAGAAGCGGGGAGGGAAGGGCTCGCTCGGTTCCAATACACGCGATGAGGACTTCCTCGAACACTTGTTTGTGGCAACCACGCACAATTATTTGTTGTTCTTTACGAAAAACGGCCGTTGTTTTTGGATGCGTGCGTTCGAGGTTCCCGAAGGAGCTAAAACTGCGAAAGGTCGTGCAATTCAGAACCTCATTAACATTCCGCCCGACGATAAAGTTGTGGCGTATGTGAATGTTAAGAACTTGGCAGATGAAGAATATATCAACAACAACTTCATCATCATGTGTACCAACAAGGGAACGATTAAGAAGACATCCCTTGAGGCATATAGTCGTCCACGTGCCAATGGTATCAACGCCATTACCGTGCGCGAAGGCGAAATGCTGCTCGAAGCACGTTTAACAAACGGCACTTCCGAAATTATGATGGCTTTAAAATCTGGACGCGCCATTCGTTTCCCTGAAATCAAAGTGCGTCCGATGGGCCGTAATGCAGCCGGAGTGCGCGGCGTTAC
>JBKCFX010000605.1:0-2331 GCA_046303595.1 Bacteroidia bacterium | reverse complement strand
AAGAGGTGAACCGAATTTATGGTCGCCTTTACAACGAGGCCATGAATAAAATTTTTCTCGAGCACTTCACTTTAAATCGTGTCGAACTACCTTTCGACGATTGGGCAAAAAAGGTTTCTGAGCCCTTGCCATAAAATAAGTTTTTAGAATTGAAAAAGCCGGTCGTTTGTTGCCGGCTTTTTTATTATTCCCCCTATAGAAATACCAGATTATTCTTAGTGTAAGTTTACATCGAAACAGCAATTTTTTCTACAATGCAAATGCGTCATTGTTTTTTAAGTTACTATAAATTAGATGCTTAATAAAAAACGTCAATAGAGCCTGATTTTTTTTAGGCGTAAGATTGTAACCTTATTTGTTGCATTTGAGTTAAGAAAGCAAAACCTAACCTTAACATCATGAAAACAAAATTCAGCTCTCTAATCGCCTTGTTGATTATCACGTTCGCGGCAAATTCATTATTTGCCCAACCAACCCGGATGCGGGCATACCAGAACGCAACCTTGATGGCCGGAAATGGAAATGGAAATGGCAATAACCAAATGGTTACCATTTGCCACCAAACCGGAAACGGTAGCATTACAATTACAGTTAATCAAAATGCTCTCGATGCACACCTTGCGCATGGCGATGTAATCGGGATTTGCGGAAATGCAGGTAACGATGATAATCACGACGAGTCGGATGATGGCAACGATGAGTCAGATGATGGCAACGATGAGTCAGATGATGACAATGACGATTCAGATGATGACAATTACGATTCGTATGATGACAATGACGATTCGGATGATGACAACGACGAGTCAGATGATGACAACGACGATTCGGATGATTACAACGATGATTCAAATGACGACAATGATGATTCGGGTGACGAAAACGATGATTCAGATGATGACAATGATGATTCAGATGATGACAACGATGATTCAGATGACGACAATGATGATTCAGATGACGACAATGATGATTCAGATGACGACAATGATGATTCAGATGACGACAATGATGATTCAGATGACGACAACGATGATTCAGATGACGACAACGACGATACAACAACAGATACCACCACTGTTCCGGAGACCGATCCAAATCCTGCCCCAGCCTGCGCTGCAGCTGAAGTAATTAGCTACATTCCTGGAACGACAAATGATTTAATAACGCCGATTGATGCTGCACGTCAGATCCTTTCAAATGTTTTGGGAACGCCTGAAGACAGCGATGTTGCTACTTCTGCATCGAATTACAACTTTGTGTCGCTCGGTTTTGGTGGTGAAATTACCTTAAAATTTGCTTACCCAATTCACAATGGCGATGGAAATGACATCTACGTTGTAGAAACAACCTTCGGTCAGTCCTGTGCACGTTATCCTGAAAAAGTACGCGCATTTGCATCGCAAGACGGATGCAACTGGATTTGGTTGGGCGATGGCTGCCAAAATACCATGTTCGATCTTAAAACATTAGGATGGGCTCAGTACATTAAATTGCAAGACATCTCAGACATTACGTATCCATTCATTGGTCTTGCAGATGGTTACGACGTAGATGGTATCCTTTGCTTGAATGGTGAAGAATTAAATCCGGTTCCTGCAGCATTTAGCAATGCATTTGCGACTGAAGTAGTGAATTTTGACCAGGGTGCGATGAAAAACGGAAACCCTGTTCCGGCAGCACGCAGCAATGCCTTGAATGCACTTGGAGCGCCTCAGGGTACGGATGTTGTGAACTTCGTTTCGCTTGGTTTTGGTGGATCAATTGTACTTGGATTTGATTACCTCGTATTCGACAAGCCGGGAACCGACCTTACCCTTGTTGAGACATCGTATGGCAATCCAACATGTGAGAATTATCCAGAAACAGCACGACTAGAAGTATCACTCGACAACATTACCTGGTACCAAATTGCGGGTGAGTTTTGCCTCGATCAGGCTGTTGATGCAGCAAGCGCCGGATTACCATGCTTCGCCTACCTCCGCATTACAGATGCATCACGCGCCACAAGCACGCGTTTTCCTGGATCGGCTGATGGTTTTGATGTTGATGGTGTTGTCGTTACGCAACCTGGCTGCAGTGCTCCGGCTCCACGTTATGCCGACAATACTGAAACACCTGATGAGGTTACCGAAATTACACTTGCTCAAAATCCTTTCAACAGCGAGTTGGCAATCAATATCTCTTCAAGCAGCATCGACGAAACCTTTGAAATACTCGTAATAAATGCAATGGGACAAATCGTAATCCAATCGCAGGTAAGCGTTGAATCCAACTCTACAATCCGTCATTCAATCGGCAGTTCTGAATTGGCGCAGGGAGCATATATCC
>JBKCFX010000604.1:0-3571 GCA_046303595.1 Bacteroidia bacterium | reverse complement strand
TCTCGATTCTGGCTTTTATTATACGATGAACTGGCGCGATGCCGGTTATGCTGCAACTCAGGCCATTTTTATGAAGACAAGCTTTGAGCCGGTTGTATTGGATTCGCTGTTTACCGATGCATCACTGAACCAGGTTTTTCCGGACCAGGAAATTGCCGTAACCGTCTTATTAAGCGGGGCCCCATCGCCCGAAGAACGTTTCTTTTTGCGTTATTCATTCGACGGATTTGCAGGCTCGTTTGTAATTCCGATGCAAGTTAACGGCAACCAGGCTTCAGCAACCTTACCGGGTTTCCAGGCAGGAAGCGAAATCGATTTTTATGTCTTTTCGAGTACCATTCAGGATCCTACAAACAATTACGACATGCTAACACTTCGGTTTCTGAATAACGGCGGATTGAATTTTCGATATTCCGTAATCAATGAAGCAACGCTGTTGAATTTAGGCCCCGATTTTTCGGTTTGCGAAGGAAGCGGGCCATGGGATCTCGTGGTACCTGATCAGTTCGATACTTACCTCTGGTCAACCGGTTCAACAGATAGCGCAATCGTTATCAATGAACCCGGAACATATTCGGTTCAGGTAACATTGGGCGCGGTAACGGTTGCTGATACCATAACACTTTCATTGCTCGATTTGCCGGTTTTTGATTTAGGCGCCGATATTAGCCATTGCAATAGCGAACCATTGGAACTTAGTACCGGTCTGGCTATCGGTGCGGCAGGCGATGTGATTACGATTACATACGATGCAAGCCAAGGACAAACGCAACTGGCCGATTTGGACACATCGCAGGATCGGGTTTATTTGCATTCGGGGTACGAAGCCGTTCCATTCGGTGGAGCAGTAAACTGGGTTGGAAACTGGGGCGCTGATGACGGTTTGGGAGAGATGACTTACCTGGGGAATAATCTTTGGACAATTACCTTCAACATTTTTGAATACTATTCGATACCTGGAAATGCACCAATCAGCGGATTATTCATCGTGTTTCGCAATGCAGATGGCACGCTAACCGGTAAAGACGATGCGGGGAATGATATTTTTCTAAGTCTTCAACAAAATCCTCCTTTTTCAACATTTTCAGGCATTGAGGCAACCATCGAATCCGAAGGAATTCAATCTGTTGTATGGAATACCGGTTCAGAATCATCCGTTATACCGGTAACTCAAAACGGCATTTACACAGCTACGGCAAGCACTGCGCAGGGATGCACGTTCAGCGATTCGGTGGCCGTTAACATTTTAGAAGTTCCCACATTAAACCTCAATGAAGATACGGTTGTTTGCTCCGGAAATTTTGAGCTGGAATTACAGGCCATTGGAGATTTCGAATCATTTGTTTGGAGCACAGGCGAAACAAGCGCCTCAATTTCTGTCAATAGTCAGGATGCCTATTCTGTAACCGCAACCGCTTCCAACGGGTGTACGGCTAAAGATACGGTAAACGTTTCGGTTTCACTATTCACCCTTAGCTCTCAACTAAGCGAATCGTATCTTTCATGCGGAGGAGCAGCAGTTTTATTGAATCCCGGGTTCTATCTTTCGCCGCAGGGCGACTCGCTTACAATTGTTTACGATGCAACCCAAGGGCAATCGCAACTACAGGGCGCCACCTCTGTTTACTTTCATTCGACTTACGAATTTGCACCTTTTGCCGGCGGTGTAGTGCCTTGGGTGGGTAACTGGGGGCAGGATGATGGACTTGGACAAATGATCTCACTGGGAAATGATTTATGGAAGATTACGATAAATGTTTACGATTATTACGATGTTCCCCTTGATTCAACGGTTAACGGATTGTTTATGGTTTTCCGAAATGCTGATGGAACCTTAACCGGAAAGGATGAATTAGGCAACGATATTTTCCTGAACCTCAGTACACCGGTTCCATCCTCTGCTTTTGGAGGCATTACAGGAAGCATTCAGCAAAGCGAAGTTGTTTCAATTGCATGGTCTGACGGAAGTACTGGTGCACAATTGAGTACAAATCAAGCCGGCATCTATTCTGTGAATGTAATTTCGGATGACGGGTGTATCCTTAGCGATTCGACCGAAGTTATTGCAGTGCCCGGAGCACAGGTAAACCTTGGCGCAGATCGTATACTGTGTTCGGGAGAATCTGCAAACTTGAATGCAGGTTCGGGTTTCGCAACCTACACTTGGAATACTGGAGCGTCTCAAAATTCCATTTCCGTAGCAACAGCCGGAACGTATTCGGTTGTTGTAACTACAACTGATGGCTGCGTTGCTGGCGATACCATAAATGTTCAGGCAATCAATCCCCCGGATGCATCCTTTTCGGTTGGAAATATTCTCGATTCGGTAGTTAGCTTTGTCGATTTAAGCACAGGCCCTGCGAATTATGCATGGGATTTCGACGGTGATGGCCTTACCGATAACAACCTTAACGGAAATGTGCAATACACTTACAGTCAGGCTGGCATTTATACCGTTACGCTTGTGTTGAACAATTTCTGCGGCGCAGATACCGCAAGCGCTAACGTAACTATAAACATCACAGAAATTCAAGATGTTGAGAACGAAATTCGAATGCTACACATTTTCCCCAATCCGGCAGAATCGTTCGTTCGCCTTGCATCCAATATAGATTTGCCTGCTTCCGTTGAAGTCTTAGATTGTGCGGGTCGTATGGTTCTACAAGGAAATTTGGGTACAAATCAAATTATTTACCTTGATAAACTAAGTCCCGGTTTGTATACGCTGAGCGTTCGCGACACAAAATCTATACGTAGTGCCCGACTTATCATGCGATAGGAATCCGATCGTAGCTTAATTTCAATTCGCCCCTGTGAAGGATTTAAGTACCTTTGGGCTGATTCGAAATTACATGAAAAATAGAAGCAAGTTTACTTCCGTTTCGGTTGTTTATGCCTTGTGGTTTTTCTTCGCTGTATCGCGGTTTCTCTACTTTGATGCCGAGAAACAATTGCCTTATGCAGGTATTGAATACACCTATTTAGCCCAATGGACAAACGCATCGGTTCCGGATTCGCTGCTAAGCAAAATTTCTCCGGAGGCAATGTTACAGACACATTCCGGATTAAGTAAACCTGCTTCCGTAGCAGCAGCCCCATTTTTTTGGGCAAGCCTAAAGGTCTCAGGCAAATCAGAATTCAGTCCAACAATGTTGGTAATGCTCGAATTGCTTGCCCTTTGCCTGGTCTTTATTTCCCTGTTTTGGCTTCGTAAATTCTTTTGCAGCTTTTTCGACGATGCCTACACGATTTTCTTCATCTTGGCAGTTGCACTTGCAACGCCTGTTTATTTTAGTTTTGCTTTAAATGGTTTAAGTTCAGATCTTTTTGAATTCGCCTCAATTTCCGCTGCGTTCTATTTTATCGCATTGTGGATGAAAGAACCGGTTACGTTTAATGCAGTAAAACTGGTTTCGGCCTTGACCATTTCTGTTTTTCTAACGCCTGTTGCCTGTTTTTTAATCCCGTTTGTACTGCTGTTTCGCTCAAGTACAAATCATCAACAAGCTGTTCTAAGTCCTGTTGTCGTATTTCAAACACGCATCAATAAGCTGTTTCAGAGGAACAAAGT
>JBKCFX010000603.1:0-2750 GCA_046303595.1 Bacteroidia bacterium | reverse complement strand
TTGGGAGTTTATACAGCTAAATTGAAGAGAGACTGAATCGGTTTCGGTTTTGTTTATTTGAATGGCTTTGATTTAAAAACGATGAGAATAATGCTGTAGCTATGAGTATTGCCATTTATTTTCACTTTTGCAACAAACATTGGGGGTAGGGTATAAGTTAAAACTAACAAAATCGCTTGGTTAAAAAAAACACGTAATTATTGCATTTGATAATTCAGCATCCGAAAGATTTAATGTAGCTGGTGATGTGCGTAATTCAGCACCTACAGCTGTTTCTGGTGTATTTTATACGATGTTTTTTGATGTTACAATTTAGTGATTCATGTTTCAAGAAAACTTTCAATGATCTTAATCAACCTTTACGATGAAATATATTGGAAACGCTCGGCCACATGCTTAGTAAATTCGTAAAGAATCTAAAAGGTCCAAAATGAAATTCGGTTTTGTTTGTATTTTTCGCTTATCTGCAATCGCGTTGATGCTCTGCGTGGCATGCGACGCCTTGGCTCAAGAAGCGCCTGTAAAAAGCGTTAAGTCCGGATGGGCGCTGCAAGTCGGTTCGGGCATACTTTACGGCGGAAATTTGGGAATATTGGCCGAAAATCAAATTAAAATTAGCAGCCGTTTTCGGATTTCGCCATTCGGGTCGTTTGGTATGGCCGATGGCGGTAACGCTCCCGATACCGATATACGCCAATATTGGTTTGGATATGCCGCAGGGGTAAATTTGGAATACGGAAAAAAACACAGAATAATTTTGGGCCCTCATTTTATGGGAAACAATTATTTGGGAGATGAACCGAATGCGGAAAAAGATTTTAGAGCCGGGTTTTCGACAATTTTGGGATATAAAGGCACCGCCGATTTTGGCTTAATCTGGATGGTGTATGTTGGAAATATTTACGCGCAAAACGACGAGATATTTTCGGCCGATAAAACGTATGAAAACCAATCGCATGTAGGAATTGGTCTTGGTTATAAGTTCTGATTTACGACATTTCAAGGCTCGGCACCCGAAAGCATTTATGCCAATCGACTTATTTGTACATCAAGCCACCAATCAAAATCAAAATACAATACCATATTTGCCTTCCATTTTGAGGACAATTGCTGTTTCAATTCTTCCTTGAATCGCTTAAGAATAGCAAGTTTTCCGCTTTTTTGTAAGGTGTTCCAATGAATGAAGTTATTGCTGATGCGGCTCAATAAAAACGCTTCATATTCAAATAAGGCGCCTTCTTTACTCAACTGTTTGCGCAAGTAAGCGGCATTGTATTTCACATTTTCGGTTTGGTTCAGAAAAATATCGCACAGCAACGATAAAATGCGCGAGAAAGCATATATGTCGGCGCCTTTGCTTTTACTTTCGGTAAAACTGTGTTTAAGCAGCCACTTGTTGGCATCGGCGTAACGGCCTGTTATAAAAAAGGTTTTGGCAATGTCGAAACTTAGATATTTTATGGCGTTGCCATCCGCTAGAATTTCATTTGCATTCACAAAACCAATGGCATCGTGTACCAGCTTTAAGGCCTTTTCATAGTTTTGTTCCCTGAGGTGGGCAATGAGTTGATATTCATACAAAATGGCTTGTGCAATTTTGCGCGAATCGGGTTCGGAAATGCGAAACGAGTTTGCCTTTAGTTCGTTTACCAGTGTCTGAAATTCACTTTTCTTATAGCCGCAAATTATCAATGCAGCGAAACGCGCCGAAACCGCACGCAAGTATATTTGGGCAAAGCTTTTGGTAGCTTCGGGATGCGACGAAATGAGACGGTGCATGCGTACCGCCGATTTATAACACGTTTGGTTTTCGCCAATAGAGGCATTATACAGAAAATTGAAGTGGTAATAGCAGAGTTGCGCATTCAACGATTTAGCCTCTGCAGGGTTTTGAATGAGTTTGTTCTTGGCAAAGCGCTCAAATCGTTGCAGTTGTTTGCTATTGCGTACAAAACTATTTTGGCTCAATATAGCCGACAATTCATTCAGTAATTTTTTATATTCTAAAAGGTTCTGGCTTTTGGCGTAGCAAAGCTGCTGTGCTTGAATTGCAGCATTGATGTCAATACCCTCCTGGTAGCGCGCGAGCAAAATTTCTTTTTGCAGCAACTGAATCTCAAACAGAAAATCTTCGTTAACCTGAGCCTGTTTAATAAAACCTCGGATGCGCTTTTGCGCGTATGCATAGAGACCCTTTTCAATAAGTATATCAATCTCGGCAAGCGCATTGTGCAACCATAATTTGGTATCGCGAAACTGCCGAAGCGAATCGAGTATGAGTTGAAATAAATAGTGTTTTTTTACTTCGAGATGTGCCTGAAAATTGTAAATCGAAATCTTTTTCAACAGCACTTCACGATTGTATTCAGGCATGCCGTTGAGCTCGTCGAACAAACGCAAATAATCGTTTTGTTCCTGCTTTCTTCCCTTTAAAAAACGCTTAAAGAAACGCTTTTCGGTGGGGCTAAGCGAATGAATGAGTGTGTGCAGGTTGTCGACCTTTACCTTATTCATACAGGCAGTTTGGTTTACCTTAAATATAGGAAAACATTAATTACTTTAATATTAAAAATGCAGTAGCTATGAGATATAATTATTCATTAAAAAAAATAGAAAACCTACTGCTTTTGGACTGAAATTTACCGCCCCATTTATTTAGAATCATTAGCTATGTTAATGTCGCTTAATGCATTGAAGAGGTTAATCGTTTTTTCTTGCTTCTTATCGGCAGGTAACGGATCGCTTTGGGC
>JBKCFX010000602.1:0-4236 GCA_046303595.1 Bacteroidia bacterium | reverse complement strand
TTTGTTTTTCTGCACCAGTGGTTTGGTATTGCCGCGTTCCTGATTCCCTTTTTCCTGTTCATCGCATCGTTCAGAATGTTTTTTGAAGTGCAGCTTTTGCCCATCGGTAAAACGTTTTTACACGGACTTTTCGTTATCATTTTTCTGCCCGTTACGCTGGCTCTGGTGCTAAACGACGACGTGTATTATGGCGGATTTGGCTACACCCTTTGCACCTATCTTAAAAGTATTGCCGGGACGGCAGGTACGGTGCTTATTTTGGTGTTTGTACTTATGGCCTTTTTGATGCTGGCCTACAATTTCAGCTTTGCGCTGCCCGAATTTTCCCTGCCTGCCAAATCGCCTAAACCGGCAGCAGAACCGGCTGTTAGATCGGGCAATACCCTGCGCAATGTTCAGGTTGAGGATAACGATGATGACGATGGCGATGACGATACAGCGGAAGGCGATTCCAATGATGTGGTCGAAACCGGAGAGTTTATCGACTTTGAGGTAAAAGGAGGCGCCGAATCCAATTCGGGAGGAGGAGGAATGGTACCCGAACTCGAAATAAATTTACCGGAAATTGAATCAGAACAGGAGTTGGTTGCAGAACCCGAACGACCGGAATTGTTAGATACAAAAACAACACTTGAAGGCCTTAGCGAAGAGGAAAAAGAGCGGATGAACCTCACCGATGTGTTGGCAGAGAACGAAGATTTTGATTTGGGCGAATACGATCCCACGAAAGATCTCTCGAATTATCAGTATCCCGATCCAGAATTGCTCGAAAACCATGGTTCCAATAAAACACGTGTCGACAAAGCAGAACTCGAGGCCAATTCGAATCGCATTATCGATACGCTGAAGAGTTACGGAATCGACATTGCTAAAATCAGTGCCAGCATTGGGCCAACTGTTACACTTTATGAGATTATACCGGCGGCCGGAGTGCGTATTTCGAAAATCAAGAATCTCGAAGACGACATTGCACTAAGCCTTTCTGCGCTTGGAATCCGAATCATTGCCCCGATGCCGGGTAAAGGCACAATTGGCATCGAAGTGCCGAATCAAAATCCTGAAGTGGTGGCCATGAAAACGCTGATTACATCCGAGAAATTCACCACTACCACGATGGATTTGCCTGTTGCATTAGGCAAAACTATTTCGAACGAAAATTTTGTGGCCGATCTGGCAAAAATGCCTCACCTACTCATGGCAGGTGCTACCGGCCAAGGTAAATCGGTTGGACTAAACGCCATACTTGTTTCCCTGTTATATAAGAAGCATCCTTCCCAAATTAAATTCGTACTGGTCGACCCGAAGAAGGTCGAACTCACGCTATTCAACAAAATCGAACGGCATTTCCTCGCCAAGCTGCCTAATAACGAAGAAGCCATCATTACCGATGTAAAAAAGGTTGTTTACACGCTGAATTCGCTTTGCGTACTCATGGATCAGCGCTACGAATTGCTGAAGATGGCCATGGTAAGAAACCTGAAGGAATACAATGCCAAGTTCCTCAGCCGAAAACTGAATCCGAAAAATGGGCATCACTTTATGCCCTATATCGTGCTGGTGGTCGACGAATTTGCAGATTTGATTATGACCGCCGGTAAGGAAGTGGAGCTGCCCATTGCCCGCCTGGCGCAATTAGCCCGTGCCATTGGAATTCACCTGATTATCGCTACACAACGACCGTCGGTGAACATCATTACCGGAACCATTAAGGCGAACTTCCCGGCCCGTGTGGCATTTAGGGTTACTTCCAAAATCGACTCGCGTACCATTCTCGATTCGGGCGGTGCCGACCAGCTTATCGGACGAGGCGATTTGCTTTTCTCGACAGGAAGCGACCTCATCCGATTGCAATGCCCATTTGTTGATACGCCCGAGGTTGATCGTATCTGCGATTTCATAGGAAGCCAGCAGGGTTATCCATCGGCATTCATTCTGCCCGAATACGTAGATGAAAATGCCGATCCGGAGGAGGATTTCGACATCGGTGAACGCGATTCGATGTTCGAAGAAGCCGCCCGAATTGTTGTGATGCATCAGCAGGGCTCAGCATCACTGCTTCAACGTAAGCTTAAGCTTGGTTACAACCGGGCGGGACGTATTATTGATCAGCTCGAAAAAGCCGGCATCATTGGTCCGTTCGAAGGAAGTAAAGCACGAAAAGTACTCTTTAAAGACATCGTTTCGCTGGAACAATTTTTGAATGGCCAAAACGAATAATCTCAGAACCATGCATAAGCTAATTGGATTGCTACTGGCATTTGTAATTACAATACCCACAGCGTACGGACAACAGGATAAAAAAGCCAAACAGATTCTCGATAAATTGAGCGCGAAGACAAAATCGTATGCTTCCATTCGCACCGAGTTTTCGTATTCATTGGTTAACAAGGATCGTAAAATCAATAAGGTTCAAAACTGGAAATTATGGCTCAAAGGCGACAATTACCGTCTCGATATGGGCGAACAGCTATTAATAAGCGATGGTAAAGCCGTTTGGAAGGTACTCAAAGGCGATAAGGAAGTTGAAGTGAGTTTGCCTACGAATGGCGAAGACGCTCTAAATCCAAAGAATATTTTCACGATGTACGAAAAAGGATTTAAGAACAAGTACATCAAGGAAGGGAAAGTTGGTACCAAAGCGGTTCACATTATCGAACTTTATCCGTTGAACCCCAAATCGAAAGATTACAGCATTATTCGCCTATTTATCGACAAAGCCGCGATTCAGATTTTAAAGTCGGAAGTAATTGGGAACAACGGCAATGTGTATACCTACGAGATTAAAAAATTCACCACAAACGAAGCTACCGAAAACGGCTTTTTCAGCTTTAAAACAACTGAATTTCCCGGTTACGAAGTAAATGATCTTCGCTAAAAGAGAGGAAGACTGCGCATTATAGGTAAGCATTCATGAGCTGCCCCGAATCGAGCAAACGATGGAGCATCGGCTCTTTTAATGCACGCGCATATACATCGAGGTGACTCATCTTGTGAATATCGCTTCCTAATAGCGTAATCAGATTGTTATCGATGAGGCGTTCGGCGATTCGTTTAGGTCCGGTACCGTAATGTCCGGTAACACTGGCCAGGTTTAATTGCAGAACAACTCCTTTGTCGAATAATTGATGGTATTTATCAAAACTATGATACCAATAAGGGTAACGTTCGGGATGGGCTAAAATCGGGGTATATCCACGCGATTGCAACTTGAAGATTACCGAATCGAAATTATCGGTAGGATTTAAATACGATACCTCAACCAAAATGTATTTCCCGCCAAAGGTGAGCAGTTCGCGCTCATCGATGGAGCGCTCAAAATCGGTATCGCAGTAGTATTCGGCAGCCGCTTCGATTTCGATTTCGATGTTTCTTCGCTTGAGTTCAGCACGCACTTTTTCGAGGCCCTCCCGAATAATCTCGGGCGTATTGCGGTAAAAGTCGCTCATGATGTGTGGGGTAGTGATGAGCTTCGTGTACCCAAGCGTTTTTAAGCCTTCGATGAGCTGGATGCTATTTTCGAGGTCTGTTGCTCCATCATCAATACCTGGGACCAAATGCGAATGCATATCGGTTTTTAGCTGCGATAAATCGGCGCTGGGCTGCTCGCTTCCAAATATCCGTTTTAACCAGCTCATAGCATTACGACTTAAGAAACCAGTTGAATGTACGTTCTAAGCCTTCTTTCATGCGCACACTTGGGTCGTACCTCAAATTATCGGCGGCAGCGCTAATATCGGCTAGCGAATCGCGGATATCGCCTTCGCGTTCGGCACGGTGTATCGCTTGTGGATTAGCACCCGCTCTTTCGCAGAGCATTTCGTACATGCGCAACACTGTAACACGCTCGCCCACAGCAATGTTATAAACACGTCCCATGGCATCAGCCTGAGCATGCGTTAAGGCTTTGATGTTGGCCTGAACGGCATTTTCGACATACGTAAAATCGCGCGTCTGCAAACCATCGCCATTGATATATACCGGTTGATTGGAGCGAATGGCATCAATAAATAATGGAATAACCGCTGCATATGGCCCATCGGTTTTCTGGCGTGGGCCGAAAATATTGAAGTATCGAAGTCCGCAAACCTCCATCCCATAAACACGGTGAAACACTTCGGCATACAGTTCATTCACCTTTTTACTTACCGCATAAGGCGAAAGCAAATTGCCTGTTAATTCTTCCTTTTTAGGCAATTGCGGATGATCACCGTAAACACTCGACGAGCTCGCGAATAC
>JBKCFX010000601.1:0-16853 GCA_046303595.1 Bacteroidia bacterium | reverse complement strand
CGAGATGTTTGTCAACAACAACCAACCAAATAAACCGCCCGCAACGTTTATTTTTGGGATATCCAAATAGAACCATAAAAAGCATAATTAAAAAAACGGCCCCAAGCGAAAGTCCCAGCCAGTTTAAGCTGAGTGGGAGGAAATCATACCAGGGATTGCTGCCAAACATCGAGTCGGTTTTAAACAGCACCTCGTTGAAATAGTTTATCGGCGGAAAACACCATGTGTTATAAAGCCAATGATCAATAAATCCGGCGCCAACAAGGACAATGCCCACCAAGAAGCAAAAGAAGAAATGATTTTAAGGCCAACCGCTTATAAAAAACAATCCAGCCAAGAAAACCAAGCGCTGCGAATCCAATCTGAAAGCGAAATTCAAATGCCAATCCCCAGCAAATTCCTGAAAAAAACCAGTCTCGTGCAGCAAAGTTGGTTTTTTCCAACCCCTTGCGAAATGCGAAGTATAAGGCGAAAATCAAAAATATTCCCGAAAAATTTTCGGAAGAAAATCGCGCATGCAGATAAGGGAAAAACCAACCCATTCCTAGCAGAAAAGACAACACAATTGATTGGGTTTTATTCAGGCGAAAAACATCTGCTAAACGATGCAGTAGCAAAAGAGAAATAAAACCGAATACCAGCGAAATAAATCTCAAACAATCGCTTACTAAAAAGGCATTGAATTCTCCCGTAAAAACGCGTGTAAAATTTGCTATACCATAAACGATGAATGGCTGCAAGCCCGGCCGCATGTGAGCCGGATATTCCCAGGCAAGACTTTCATATGTGCAGCGGTTGAGTTTGTAAGCCGCGAACTCCATTATCTGAAAGTGTTCGTCGCCATGCTGATAACCTGTTGCATAAAAAAGGGCCAGCACATGCATACAGAAGCCCCAAGACAGAAACAATCGTTCGGCTGGATTAAGATGAAAAAACCAGCGCTTCATCGAATAAATACCCGTTGAATATCTTTCTCATTGAATCCAATCAAAAGCATATTGTTGCCTTCAATAATAGGCCGCTTTATTGCGGATGGATTTGTTAGCAAGAAGCGTATGGCTGAATCCTGATCTACAATATTTTTTTGCGTTTCCAAAGCCTGTTTTTTCCAAGTTAATCCCGATTTGTTCAACAACTTTTCCCAGCCGGCTTTTTCTGACCATCGCTTCAGGTCTTCAATTTGTGCCCCTTCTGTCTTGTAGTCGTGAAACGTGTAGGCTATTTTGTGTATTTCAAACCAGGCAAATGCTTTTTGCATGGTATTGCAGTTTTTAATTCCATAGATTGCTATCATAGCAACGAAAATAAAAAAACCCGACTCGCGAAAGACGGGTTTTACAAGTAAAAAACATAGATTTATTTAAAGGCATTTTCGCCTGTGATATCCATGCCCGTAATGAGCAAGTGTATATCGTGCGTGCCTTCGTACGTAACAACCGATTCGAGATTCATCATGTGGCGCATAATCGGATATTCGCCGGTTATACCCATACCTCCATGAATTTGACGGGCTTCGCGGGCAATTTCGAGTGCCATATTCACATTATTTCTTTTGGCCATTGAAATTTGAGCAGGTGTAGCGCGGTCTTCGTTGCGCAAAACCCCGAGTCGCCATGTGAGCAATTGTGCCTTGGTAATTTCGGTAATCATCTCTGCCAATTTTTTTTGCTGAAGTTGAAACGCAGCGATAGGCTTACCAAATTGAATGCGCTCTTTCGAATAACGCAATGCAGAATCGTAACAGTCCATAGCAGCACCAATAACACCCCAGGCAATTCCGTATCGGGCCGAGTTCAGACATCCAAGCGGGCCTTTTAACCCTTCAACATTTGGGAGCAGGTTTTCTTTCGGTACGCGCACATTGTCGAACACCAATTCGCCGGTAGCAGAGGCGCGAAGAGACCATTTATCGTGTGTTTCGGGCGTTGTGAAGCCTTCCATGCCACGTTCCACGATTATTCCCCGTATTTTCCCCTCATCGTTTTTGGCCCAAACCACCGCGATGTCGGCAAACGGAGCATTCGAAATCCACATTTTAGCGCCGTTTAGTAGATAATAATCACCTTTGTCTTTAATGTTTGTTATCATGCTTCCCGGGTCAGATCCGGAATCGGGTTCAGTTAGTCCAAAGCATCCCATAAGCTCTCCCGTTGCTAATTTTGGGAGGTATTTCATGCGTTGTTCTTCCGAGCCATATTTGTAAATGGGGTACATCACCAAAGAGCTTTGTACAGAAGCCGTAGAACGAATACCACTGTCGCCGCGCTCTATCTCCTGCATAATAAGTCCGTAGCTGATTTGGTCAAGGCCTTGTCCGCCATATTTGCTGGGAATGTATGGTCCAAATGCACCAATCTCTGCAAGTCCTTTAATCAAGTGCTTCGGAAACGCAGCTCTTTGCGCATGGTCTTCAATAATCGGACTAACTTCCTGTTTCACCCAAGCGCGAACCGTGTCGCGAATGAGTTTGTGTTCTTCCGTTAGTAAATCGTCCAATTGATAATAATCGTGTCCCTGAAAACGGTCTTTGCTCATGGTGAAAGAAATTTATGCGGCAAAAATAGCCATTCGGAATTAGAAACAGCGTTTTGGGCTGAATGTTTGCGAAATATCTAAAGGCTTTCTGTGAAGTATGCAACATGATACATTTGTGATTACTTTTGGAAAAAAAACTCGAAATGAGCGCCAAAAAAGTTAGAGCCACGAAAGCCACTAAGAAGCCGGCTGTACGCAGGATGGTTACCCGAAAGGTTACTTCGATAGGTTTAGATCAGGCACACAGCGCAGAGCTTGCAGACAAACTCAATGATTTGCTGGCAAACTACCAGGTTTTTTATATGAACGTTCGGGGCTTTCATTGGAACATTAAAGGGGACAAGTTTTTCGAGCTGCATTTAAAATTTGAGGAGCTGTATACCGACCTTCAATTGAAAATCGACGAAATCGCTGAGCGGATTCTCACTCTCGGCCAAACACCGGTTCACAGTTATGATGATTACCTGGCACTTTCTGTAATTCGTCCCGCAAAAGGCATTGCAGATGGAAAAAGGGCGGTACTTTCGCTGTTGGACGCATTCAAAGTGTTAATCACCAAACAACGCCAGTTGCTAACGCTTTCGGATGTTGCCGACGATGAGGGCACAAATGCCTTGATGAGCGATTATATTCGTCAGCAGGAAAAGCTTGTGTGGATGTATTCGGCCTGGATGGGAAATTAGGATATCGTTGCTTGGTGTCTTTGCTTTATATTTGGCGGCAAACACCAAACGTATGTACGGAGAATTTAAATCCTTTCTTCAAAAAGAACTTCAATCCATAGAGGATGCCGGGTTGTTTAAGCGCGAGCGCATCATTGTAACACCTCAGGGCGCCGATATTGGGGTTAGCACGGGCAATGAAGTAATTAATTTTTGCGCGAACAATTATCTCGGACTTTCTTCTCATCCTGCTGTAATTAAGGCGGCTCACGAAACGCTCGATTCGCATGGTTTCGGAATGAGCTCGGTTCGTTTTATCTGCGGAACACAAGACATTCATAAAACGCTTGAACGAAAAATCTCCGAATTTTTAGGAACCGAAGACACTATACTTTATGCGGCCGCATTTGATGCGAATGGTGGTGTATTTGAGCCGTTGCTTGGCGCAGAAGACGCAATTATTTCCGACGCGCTAAATCATGCTTCGATTATTGATGGCGTTCGTTTGTGTAAGGCCGTTCGTTACCGCTACGAGAACAACAATATGGAAGAGTTGGAGGCTCGTCTAAAAGACGCACAAGCTCAACGGTTTCGCTTAATTGTTACCGACGGCGTTTTTTCGATGGATGGCTATCTTGCTCAGCTGGATAAGATTGTTGAGATGGCCGAAAAATACAATGCGATGGTAATGGTCGATGAGTGTCACGCTTCGGGCTTTATTGGCAAAACCGGACGCGGAACGCCTGAACATTGTGGCGTAATGGGCAAAATTGATATTATTACCGGAACGCTAGGTAAGGCGCTTGGGGGTGCAATGGGAGGGTTTACGTCGGGCCGAAAAGAGATTATTGAATTGTTGCGCCAGCGCTCAAGGCCTTATTTGTTTTCAAATTCACTAGCGCCGTCGATTGTTGGAGCCGGTATTGCCGTTATGGATTTGTTGAGCGGCACTACTGCATTGCGCGACAAGCTTATGGAAAACACCGCCTATTTCCGTGCTAAAATAAAGGAGGCCGGGTTTGATATTAAAGACGGAATTCACCCGATTTGTCCGATCATGTTGTATGATGCGCGGTTAAGCCAGGTGTTTGCCGAAAAGCTTCTTGCTGAAGGAATTTATGTGATCGGGTTTTATTATCCGGTAGTTCCGAAAGATCAGGCAAGAATAAGGGTTCAAATTTCTGCTGCACACGAGCGACCGCATCTAGATAAAGCAATAGCTGCTTTTGTAAAAGTTGGCAAAGAGCTTGGCGTAATTAAATAGTTGGCTCGACATGAAAAAATTAGCTATCGCAACATCTCTATTTGCTGCACTTTCGCTTAATTCACAAGACATTCGAGTTAAGCCGTCCTTGAAAAAGACCTATTTGGCTTCGGTTTCGGAGTTTGTCTTTTCGGCGGCCGATTTAGGTCTTGTTCGAATTTACGATTCCGGCACACCGTTGACAATTCCGCCCGAAGGTGTTTTATCCAATCCTGTGCCTCGCTTTAGTGCATTTCTGCATCTTGCGCAGCAGTTTCATGTGAATTTGAATCGATTTTCTGGGATTTATTTGGGTTGGGGATTGAGAAATATTGGAATGATAAATAGCCTGAACGACACCCTTAGGCTTAAGCAACGTGCCTACAGCCTTTCGGTTCCGGTGGCGTTAAAACTGGGAAATATGGAAAAAGGAAGTTATTTGGCATTAGGTGCAGAACTGGAGTATATGTTTCATTACAAACAGAAGGTGTTTGTTGGGGATGGTCGTGGCGATAAAGACAACAAAAAATCTGAATGGTTTTCAAATCGAGTTAACGTAATAAATCCCGGCATATTTGCAGAGTTTAATTTTGGCAAAAGCGGTTATTTTCGGTTAAAGTATTATCTCAACGACTTTTTAAATCCATCTGCCCGCCAAGAATTTAAGGCCAACGGGAAATCGTATTTTTTTACTTCCGAAAGAAGCACATTATTTTCTCTAACCGTTGGTAAAGTGCTTGTTAGCAAAAGAAACAAAGCAAAGAAAGCGGCACAAAAAAAGGCGACTGCATAAGTCGCCTTCAAATAAAAATGTGTTCTTGTTTTAGTGATTAACAATGAGTTTTCTGGTGATTATCCCTTCTTCGGTAATTAAATTCAGCAGATAAATTCCTTCAGGCAATTCAAGTGTTGGTATAGTAAGATTGATTTTATCTGCAGCCGAATAATTGAAGTTGTTGATAGTTTGGCCAAGAGAGTTGGTCAATAGAATACGGGCATCCATTGTTTCGGTTAGGTCGAACTGCACATTTACTGATGTGTTGCTTGGATTCGGATACAGGCTGAATAAATTTTTACGATCGTAATTCTTCAAGCCCGTCACATCAAAATCCCAACAATCACCACCAATTTGAGAAATGGTTTGTGTGCCAAATGCGCTCACAATATCATCAATCTGCTCTATGCAAATTTGGTCTGAAACCAATTCATAATAATGAACGCGCAAAATTGGTGTGGGCTCATAATATTTGCGGATCATAGAATCTTGGTACGAAATAGCAATTACCTTGTTGTCGCCAAGTAAAAACTCCGGGTCAATAGGATATTCAACATTATCGGCAAGGTTTTCAACATTCCAAATTTTGATACCCGAAATGCTAAATTCAAGCGCATTTACACGAGTCATAGGATTCACAATTCCGATGTCAACAAACTTCTCGGCAAAATCCACATTGGTTATTTGAAGTGTAACAGTATCGGCCGGGTTTAAAGAACCTCCGGGGAAATTGCAGTGATTGTGTGGCGCATTGCCGGTATGTTGGTGGTATTGGCCAAAGTTTACACAACTTGATAACAGTGCTGCATCATAAACCGAAATGCGCCCATCCTGGTTGATGTCGTTGCAGGCCGTAGGTAAAATGTCGTTACCCAATATACGCTCCACGTAATCGTGCGAGTCGGCCATATCCTGGAAGCCATTGTCGTTTATGTCGCCCATTTGACGCGTTCCACCGCAGTTTCCTTCGCAATCGAGTTGCGCCCCACCAAACACATCGCCAGCGCAGTCGGTGTAGGGCGGACAATCATTAATTACCTCAATGGTGCGATTTCCCAATGCATCCCGGCCAAGGCGAATACACACTTGCGCCCAGTTGTTGACATGCGAAAGCTCAATTCTACCTAACGCATCGGGCGAATTATCCCAATTAACACGTACCACCATCGTATAGCGACCAGTATCGATATCGGTTATGTCCATCCACTGGCAATCGAGCCCGCTTCCATAAATGTCGCCGCATTGCTTCGAAATACCCATGTTTGAGCAACCAAACTGTGCCGTTCCACCATCGCCACACTCTAAGTCGAGAACACAAAATCCGTTTTTAAATCCAACAGGAATAGCTTGGCCCTGTGCATCATACATTACATATTCGGCATAGCCTTCATAGTGCCAGTGTCCGTGACAGTTGCCCCACGAAAACTGTGTTGGTTGGGACGACGGCGAACCGATATAATAATCGGCATCGCCAATGTTTTTGATGTGTGTGGTAAAGCGAATGATATCGCGCATGCCGTATCCCGTTAAACAGCCTTCAACAACTTGGCAATTGGCTGCATTTATTGTTGAAAGGTAAATGGAGGTTTTAATGGTGTTTTCTAAAACAACCAAGTCGGGACGTCCATCCGGACAAAGAGGGTCGCCCTCGTAATAACAAACGCCATCAACCGTTGCAACCGGATTAAAATTGCAGGCGGTTTCATCCATACACCCAACGATAGGGCCATTGAAGGTGAGCGACCAGTTAATTTCTCCCGAACAACTTTCGTTTACATCTCCAATGCGAATAATATAGTTTTCGCCAGCCTCCATCAGTGCATTAACCCGTGCCTGAAGCCCACAACCACCGCTGTTGTCGTCGTAATAGATGGTGCCTTCGTTGGAGTTTGTAACCAAAAGATTTTGGCAGTGGTCGTAAACCCAAAGTTTGGTGTCGCAGGTATTGTTTCCGCAAGTCGAAATAAAGTACATTCCAGAGGAGTCTGGTGTATAGGTGTACCACGTATTGCGGGTTGGTGCCGTATGTGATCCCTGTTCAATTTCAAGTGCAGAAAAACAATCAGCACCCGGAGGGCAATTGAATTGCACCGTTTGCGACGTTGTGTAATTTCCACCATTGGCAACGGTATCACCATCCAAAACAAGGTAGTATGAACCTTGTCCATATTGGCAACAAATGCCATCGCCGGCGCTGTCGTTTATTTGAAAGGTTAGGCAAGTTTGAGGAGGCACGCAAAGCGATGTGCCATTCGATGTTCCATTGGCCAATTGCGCACCTGTTCCCGTGGTGAGATTCCACGAAATTTCCTGCGGATAGGTATCGGGGTTAATAATTATTTGAAGAGGAACCAATCCTCCTGGACACTGGGCTTTTAGCGCAGGTCCTAATAGAGAAACAAGAAGGATAAAAAACGACGAAAAGAGTAAATGCTTCTTCACAAGAAAATGATTTAGAAAATCAAAGATATAAATCAAACGTTAAAAAGACCAACAAATTAAAACCCTGGAGCAACGGGTTTGTTTCCGAGCAACTGTTCAATGGATGCTAAAACATCCTCCGTAAGCTTCGGCTGGAGTTCCAGCGCGGCAAAATTCTCATTCAGCTGTGTGGTTTTAGATCCACCTAAAATTACCGTACTCACATTTTTATTTTTTAAGCACCAGGCTATTGCCAGTTGAGGCAAGCTTATGCCAAGGTCGCCGGCAATCGTTTGTAAGGCCTTGGTTTTATTGATATTTTCATTGGTTAAAACGCGTTCTTTTAACCATTCGAGGCCTTCGATTCCCAGTCGTGTATCAGAAGGGAAGCCGCTGTTGTATTTGCCCGATAAAACACCCGAAGCCAATGGCGACCATATGGTTGAGCCGTAACCGAGTTCTTCGAACACGCGTTTGTATTCGATTTCGAAGCGGTAGCGGTGAAACATGTTATACTGTGGCTGTTCCATTGTAGGCGGAATGAGGTGTTCGCGCCGGGCAACTGCGTGAGCTTCGGTAATTTCCTGCGCGCTCCATTCGGAAGTGCCCCAGTAGAGAATTTTACCTTGACGAATGAGGTCGTTCATAACCCAAACCGTTTCTTCGATTGGCGTTTCTGGATCGGGGCGGTGGCAGAAATACAAATCGAGGTAATCGAGCTGAAACCTTTTTAGTGCGGCATGACAGGCTTCGAACACATGTTTTCGCGAAAGGCCGGTTTGGTTTGGCTTATCGCCTCCCCAGAACACTTTACTGGAAACGAGGTAGGTATCGCGACGCCATTCGAGCTTTTTCAGAATGTTACCCATCACGATTTCGCTTTTGCCGCGAGCATAAATTTCGGCGTTATCGAAAAAATTGACTCCGTTATCGTAGGCGCAAATCATCAACTCTTCGGCAACATCGTCGCTGATTTGTTTGCCGAATGTAAGCCAGGAGCCCAAAGACAAGGCCGAGACTTTAAGGCCCGAACGGCCGAGACGACGGTATTCCATAACGAATTAAATCGGCGCTAATTTACACACTTGAATGACACACCAATTGTTTTACTGTTTTATCGCCGTTTCTGCAAAGAACCAATCATTAAATTCTTCGGTGTACTGCATACTGATTGTTTGTCCCGAAACGACACCACTTCCCTCCCAAAATTCGAATAAGTTTAATACTTGAGGCGAAATTGCCAGTTGATTGTTTTTAACCGTTCCTGAAACAGTTTCGCCCGTGTTGCCTAAATTCGAAAGGGAAATGTTAATGCCGTTGAGATGGTTAATGATTAGGGTATAATTCTGTTGCAATGTATCGCCAAATGTATCGATACGGTAACCACTTACTTGGTATGTACCGGCAACATTTTCGGCCTGAAACACACATGAGCCGTCGTCGACTTTTGCTTCCAAATCGTAATTAATGGCGTCTGAATCAATGCAGCCTTTTTTCTGGCAGGATGTAAAAGATACGACCAGAAGTAAGATGGAAATAAGCGATGCGAAAAACCTAAAACGGGTATTAATCATAGTGCTAAATTAACAGAGTTCATGCTGTTTTTATTCGTGATAGATTTATATTTCTCTTTCAAAAGTTCATCAATCCGGCATAAAGTAAATGCACGGGCAATCCCATTACGGTGTAAAACGAGCCTTCGATGCGTTCAATGCCAATCATCCCAATCCATTCCTGAATGCCATAGGCGCCGGCTTTGTCGAATGGTTTGTAGTGCGCAATGTAATGGTCGATTTCTTCGGTGCTGAGCGTACGAAACACAACGTCGACTTTATCTGAAAAATAGTGCTGTTTCTCGGTTGAAACAATTCCGCAGGCTGTAACAACACTGTGTGTTTCACCCGACAATTGTTGCAGCATCCAACGCGCTTCATCCGCATCCGTAGGTTTGTTCATGATTGAACCGTTCAGCACAACCACGGTATCTGCCGTAATGGCTATTTCATTGGGTTGTAAGAATGAAAAAATAGCTTCGGCCTTCAGCTTTGCCAAAAATAAGGGCACTTCTTCGGCGCCCAATTGTTCGGGAAAATGTTCGTCGACATCGGTTACGCGCACTTCAAAATCGGGCACGATACTGCTCAGCAATTCCTTTCTGCGGGGCGAACCCGATGCGAGAATTAGTTTTTTGCTGCCAAGATCTAGAAGGGAATGCATCAGAAGGTCCAGCGGAAAACAAACATCGAAAACAGGCCGGTTACAATCACCACTTTACACAGCAGCGATGCATAACTGTAGTGCTTTTTTTCCTGTGCCCTCCAAAGCATCACCAGCAGGGCAATCATCGGCAACATTACCGCAGCTCCCAGGTACCAAAACAGGCCGGGCAATTCAGTAATCCAAAGTGTTTTCAGAATCCAGCCGAGAATGATGATTGAAAAAAGCACAAGACTCATCGCAATGTAGCGCGCCTGCGTTTCGCCGAGCACAATCGGCAGCGTTCGAGCACCCTGCACTTCATCGCCCTCCATGTCTTCGATGTCTTTCACAATCTCGCGCACCAGATTCGTAAGAAAGGCGAAAAGAGCGTAGGCCACCACCACTACCGATGCTTCTTTCAGCAAGGTACTTCCGGTTTCGGAGGCGTTGAGGTTCATGATTTCGAGCGAAAGCATCGCACCGTTGTTAAATTCAAACAATGCGGTAAGAACAGGTACCAATGCTGCTAAAAATGCGATGATGAGATTTCCTGCCAGCAATTGTTTTTTGAGTTTGGCCGAATAAACCCACAATGCAAGTACACTGAAGAGTGGAATGAGGCTCAGTTTTAGGTTGCCGCAACGCCAAGCGAGATAAATCGCCGGCAGCAAACCGGCTGTGCTTAACAAAACATGCAGCATCAAGGCCCAGCGGCGCGAAATGGTTCGTCCTACAAATACTTTTTCGGGTTTGTTGATGCGGTCGGCCTTGGTGTCGAAATAATCGTTGATGATGTATCCGGCGGCGGCTATCAAGATGGTCGAAATTAACAGCAACGTGAAATTACCGGTACTTTGATGCAAGCCCATGCCCGATGGAATAAATCCCTGGTCGAGCAGCAGACGAATGCCATGTCGCCAGAGTGTTTCGAGCAAACCATAGCGCACCCCAATCATGGTCAAGGCCAGAATTACGAGGTTGGGAAAGCGAATCAGGCGCAGAAACGGAATCATTTTTCGGAAGCGTACAGTGTTGTTATCTGTTCGCTGAATATGCGGTAAATTTCTGAAAGTTCGGGTTCATTTTTAAGCATGTTAAGATGTTTTTCAATAACACGCCAATCGTTGCGTCGTGCCGGTCCGGTTTGCAGTGCTTTGGGCTCGTTTTCGTCCAATTGCGTAACCGTTTGTTTGATGAGTGGCAGCAGGTGTTCAAATGGAAGGTTGTTCCGTTCGCAATAGGCCTTACTTACCTGCATGAGGTGATTGGTAAAGTTGTTTACCACAATGGCCGCAAGATGAAGCGATCGACGTTGCGCTTCAGACAAAGAAATGCGTGGCCCACCCAATGCATTGCAGAGCCATTCGGTAAAGGCTTCTGCTTCATCGCCTTGGGTTTCGGTGATGAGGGGAACTTCTAACCAGTTTATAGCTTTGGGATTTCCGAAGGTTTGTATCGGCCAGCAAACGGCGCTTCCTCCTTCCGATTCAGGTAAAACGTTGATTGCGCAACTTCCCGAAAAATGCAGCATGCAAGATGCTTTTTCTTTTAATTGCCGAGCTACGTCTTCGATGGCGTTGTCTGAAATACACAGCAATACAGGCATTTTGGGAACTTGTTCCACTTCTGCAATTTGCGCGCTGTATGTTGTTCTAAGGCGGTTGCGTTCCGCGTCATTTCGGCCCCACAATAAAATCTCCAGTTCCAGATTGGAATGCAAGCGATTAAGCAAGGCTTCGGCCAGCTTTCCGGTTCCGGCAATGCATATTTGCCTATACTGTTTCATGTGCCGCTTTTCTGCGGATGCGCACCCAAACGGCAAGCGCTGTTCCGATGGCCATCAGCAAACAGCCAATCCACAGAATGTTGATGCCGGGAAAAACAATGGCTTTCAGGATAATGAAATCGCCGGCATTGCTTTCTTTTTCGGCAATGCGGATGTGGAATTTGCCCGCTTCGGGATCGATTTTCCAAAGCGCGAATTTCAGTCCTGTGGCGTCGAGCGTTGTATCGATTGATGCTGTGGTCATGCCGCGAATGATATACACCGGCATCACCTGATGCACCTGCCCGTCGAGTTTCATTACCTTGAGTTGTGCTCCAAGTGCAATGTCGCCCTCCTGAATGGCGTATTTGTTTTTGTCGAGCGATTTATTCATGCCTTCAAGAATCACCATCGAGTTGCTGGTGAACACGGTATCACCCGGCGAAAGTGCATGGTCTTGTTCTTCCTGCCAACCAGCGCGCGCTTTAGCTTTTTCTTCGGGCGTTTCGACTTTCGCGTAGGTAACGTGTGTGAAAATGTCTTTGTGCAGGTAATGCTTTGTTGCCGGCTCGGCCACGTTGCCCATCCGTGGATTGGTTTGGATGAATGGATGCAGCGTGAAATCTTTTACCAGTTTACCCTGTTCGTTCTTTTGGAAATAATCGACGTTGTAGTAAACGTTGATGCCTCCGGTCGAATCGCCGCGGTAAACCACATGATAATCGCCCATTTGAACAGTATCGTTGCGGGCCAGCAAGATGTTTTCGTTGTTCGGAAATTCTTTCCCCAAATCGAATGCGCTGGTGTTGCGCGAAATGAATTCTTTCTTCCCCGCCGAAACAAGCGCGCCAAGCAGCACCAGTCCAAATCCGATGTGCGCAATCGAAGGGCCGGCTTTCGGCAGTTTTCCTTTCAAAATGCGGAAGAGATAATCGGCATTGGCGCATACTACAAAGAATGAACTGAAAAGCAAAACCAGCGGCATGGGTTCGGTAAGTTCCACCAGCCAGGCCATAAAAACCGTTAACACGAACGATGCGATGAGCGAAACCATGAGTTTCTTCAAAAGTTCAGACAGATTGGTTTCCTTGTATTTGAGAAACTGACCAACAGCCATAATCAGCGCTACAATAATGGCGAATGGAATCTGCCATGCGTTGAAATGGGCAATCACATCTTTTTGTGGCGCCAATTGTGCATCGGCCAGTTTGCGGAAGAGTTCGTTCTCCCAAATGCCATTGAGCCAATTGAAGAACGAGGCGAGATTTCCGGCCAAAAATTTATTGATTACCGGCGTTGAGGTACTGAACGTAATCTGGAAGGCCGAAATAAGCAGAACAAGTGCGCCAACGAACATCCAGAACTCGCGCGAACTTGCACTTTCTTCTTCTTCGACGCCGGCATTAACCTTCTTGTGGATGTTGCGAAAGGTAAGTACGAGCGCTATCACCAAAAACGCCGCGGTAACAAGCTTCATAAATCCACTTGCCAGGCTAATCACAAGCAAGGAAGCACTTGCTGCAATCCAGATAATTTGCACTTTGTCTTTGAGCACAAACACCGAAGGCAGCCAGATGAAAAACAGGAGGTAAATGAGCAATTGCCCGCTCATGCCCAAGTCGGTAAAGGCATGCACCGATGAGTCGCCGAGAATTCCGCTTCGGGTTAGGAAGGTAGAATAAAGAATGAGGATAAAGGTGATGAAAATGAGAAACAACGCGGTAACCAACGATTGTCCTTTCTTCTGGTTTACGAGCATTACGTGCCCACCGGCTACCAGTGTTAACCATGGAACAAGCGAGGCATTTTCGACCGGATCCCATGCCCAAAAACCGCCAAAACTTAACGATTCGTAAGCCCAAGCGCCACCCATCAAAATACCGGTACCCAAAATGCAGATGCCGAAAAAGGTCCAGCTCAATGCAGGCTTTATCCACGCTTGGTATTCGCCGCGCCAGATGCCGGCAATGGCGTAGGCAAAAGGAAACAATGTAGCCGAAAAGCCGAGGAAAAGTGTTGGCGGGTGAATGGTCATCCACCAGTTTTGAAGCAGTGGATTGAGTCCGCGACCATCGAGTTCTTCGAGATAACCGGCTTGCTGCACAAAAGGCAAATCGCGGAAATCGGGATGTTCGCGCAGCAACAAAAACGGACTGCTTCCAATGTGCACATCGCCGAGGTAAACGCCCAAAAGCATCGATGCGAGAAAGCCTTGCACCAGCGCCACAATGGCCATGGTTTGAAATTCCCAGTCTTTGGCGCTTCGAATCAGAATTTGCCCCAAAACCATGTTCCAAAAGGTCCACAACAGAAAACTGCCTTCCTGCCCTTCCCAGAAACACGAAAGAATATACTGCATGGGCATTTCCTTGTTGGAGTGCTGCCACACATAATGAAACTCGAAATAATGGTTGAAGAGCATCCAGAACAATGTTCCGATAATGCCTAAAACCGCGGCCGAATGGATGTGAAATCCTAAACGTGCAGTCTTTTGCCACGATGCGCGTTCGGATAAGTTAATTTCGCGGGCTGCAAACGTATAGGAAATTGCTGCGAGTAGCGCACCGATAAACGAAAGGATGGTAAACAGATGTCCGAATTGCCCCAGCAGTGTATGTTCGCCCACGTAATTAATTTCCATCCCTTCTTGATTTTAAAGCGCAGTTGTTTGCGCCGGTTCGCCCGCTTTGAATTCCTTTAATCCTTCCTTACCATCGTTGTATTTGCTTGGACATTTCATCAGAATCTTATCGGCGTGAAATGCTTCACCCTTCATTTTACCGGTAATTACAACCGATTCGGAGCGTTCAAAATCCTGCGGCTTGCTTCCGTTAAACAACACATGCGCTTCATGTCCTTCGCGGTCGACCAGGTAAAAGCTGAATAAATTGGCATTCTGCTCGGGATTGTAGACCATTTCTTTTTTGAGGTTGAGTGTACCGGCGACATGAAATTCTTTGCCCGGAGCCTCGATGGCTTCTGCAAAAGAGGCATACGTGCTCGAATCGAGAAAGGTGCTCAGGATGGTTCCGATGGCAACCGCAATAAGCACAATGGCGATGATGTGTGTCTTTTTCATCGTTGGTTAATCGTTGTGTTCATTTTCCATGTTGCGGATGCGGCGATCGAGCCGAAACAGCCAGATGGCGAGGCCGGAGAAAACAAGTGCGATGACCGTTACCACCACATAAATTTTTCCATCGGCACGAAATTGATCGGCCCTTTCGGGTTCGCCTTGTGCGGCCAAATTGCCTGCGAAAGCAAGAAGCAACAACAAAAACAGGCGTATTTTTTTCAGCAGATTCATGAACATCAGGAATTAAGTTTTTTCATCATGCGGCGGTGATGAAGCATTTTTAGACGGGCGCCGAGTTGGGCAATCCAGGCGCCGATGAGGATCCATCCGATAACGGCAGGATAAAACACCCAGCGCATGGCACTGTTGAGATCGTAGGCCGAGAAGGCCGGATTACCGCCATTTCCGGGGTGCAGGCTATCGACCTTGTTGAGGCGAGGATACACCATCAAAAAGACGATGAGCAGCACAAAGGCGAAGATGTTGTACACGGCCGAAACACGGGCACGTTTTTGTTCTTCATCGAGCGAACCGCGCAGAATTAAGTAGGCAAAATAGATGAGCAGCGTAATGGCAGCCCCGTTAAGTTTTGGATCGTTTACCCACCATCCGCCCCAGGTAAAGCGGGCCCAGATGCTTCCGGTAACAATGCCCAGCATGCCCAGTAAAATTCCGGCTTGCGCATAGTGCTCGGCGTAGAAATCGTCGTAAAGCTTGTTTTTCGATAAAGCACGGATGCTATAAAAGAGCGACACAGCCATCATGGCCATCATGCCAAACCACATGGTAACGTGGTAATACAGATTGCGGATGGTTTCGTTGAGTACGAAAAGCCGCGGCACCGGACCAAGCATGCCCCAAACGAGCGAATAGCCAACGAGTAAAACTCCGGCTATTTTCCAACCGGTATGCATTCCATTTCGTGGTAATGATTGCTGGCTCATAAAAACAGTCGCAAGGTACGCAAGAAATAAATCGTGTAAGCGGTAAATTGGTTCGCAGCGATAGAAAATAAATCTTGAGGTATGTTAAAATTTCTCATCTTGGCATGCTGTTTAAAAATGCAAACACTCTTTCTGAATGCTCAAAAGTGAAATTCGCCCCCCAAAATTTGTATTAACGCCTTGTCTAGTTCTGCTCCTTTCGCTTGCTGCTGTTGCGCAGCAAAATGTGCTTGAAGCGCCCGAAGATGCTCGTTATCCGAATACCTCTGTTATTCATGAAAGCGTTGATCAAGAAGGCGATCTTGGTCCAACAGCGCCCGTTGGGGAACTTCCCCCGGATTCTGATCAGGTATTTATTGTCGTAGAACAGATGCCCGAATTTGAAGGCGGGCAGGAATCGCTGATGAACTTTATTCGAACCAATGTGCGATACCCCGAAAGTGCTGTTGAACAAGAATTGCAGGGTAAAGTGTTTGTCGAATTTGTGGTGTACCCCAGCGGTGAACTGGGTCAATGTAAAATTCTCAGGGGCGTTCATTCATTGCTCGACAACGAAGCAATGCGTGTAGTAAAAGCCACGGCAGGCAAGTGGAAACCCGGAAAACAGAACGGCAAGCCGGTGGCGGTGCAGTACCGTTTGCCGGTGGTGTTTAAGTTGCAGTGAAAGGATTTTTTGGGTTGTAAGGCGCTTAAAACGCTGCTGCAGGAAAGTCATCCTTTATGTCCTGTGGAGATCTCCAATTTGCCTCTACAACTTCATTGCGCCCTGATTATTGCGGTTTGCAGCTAAGAGAATTTGGTGGATTTTACTTTGTTGCTTTTGCGGGGTATGGTATTTCTTTTACTTTAATCGATTCTACGGAGAATAAAGCCGCCATTTTTTGCTGATTTTAACAGTTGTGCCGGCTTTATCCCAGAATTGTCATTAGACAATTTTTCTAATGAAGCCATTAGAAATAACTGATCACAACAAGATGAATACATAAATTAAAGATAATAAATTGGATGGTCATTTGTTTGTTTTTTTATTAGGTTTTCCAATACTATAAATTCGGCATCAATTTCTAAGATTTAAAATTCAAATCTATTCTATCCTTGCCTTCGGCGACTTCCTTTCTTTTCTTGAAAAAAGAAAGGAAGCAAAGAAATTCAAGGAAAATAAAATGCTTCAGCCCGCTCTTCAAATTCCGTTGAAATGCTAGAAAAGCTGATAAATCAGTTTTCTGCATTTCT
>JBKCFX010000600.1:0-3605 GCA_046303595.1 Bacteroidia bacterium | reverse complement strand
ACCTCACTAATTCTGCTTTCGGGAATCGCTCAAACAAGCGCTCAACAAACCGTACTTGCACTGCAACGCGATGCATCAACTCTTGTATTCAATGAGGATAGCTTGGATTTGCAGTATCCGTGGACCGGAGGTTTTAACACCTGTCAGGTGAGCACCTGCGACATCAACAACGACAATGTTAAGGATTTAATAATTTTTGACCGAAGCGGAAACAGACTTAGCCTGCTCGAATTTACAGGAACACCGGGCAATCCATCGTGGAAACACAATACCGATGCAGAACCTTGGTTTCCGGTTTGCGCCGAGTTTATGCTGATGCGCGATTTTAACTGCGATGGAATGGAGGATGTTTTTACCTATTCGAATAGCGGCATCCGAGTTTACCGTAATGATGGGTTTAGTGGAAATGGGCCCCAATTCTCGCTCTATGCCAATCAATTGCAAAGTAACAACAATGGGTTGATGATTGATGTATACACGCTACCCGTCGACATTCCTTCGATAGACGATATCGACAGCGATGGCGACCTCGACCTATTAGTTTTCAACTTATTGGGATCGTGTGTTGAATACCACCGCAACATGGCGCAGGAAAATCTGAACCGCTGCGATACCATGATTTTAAAATTCCAAAGCGATAATTGGGGCAATTTCACCGAAAGTTTCTCTACCAACGAGGTAATCCTCAACGATACCTGCACTAGTTTTGGTGGCGGACGATTTGATTTGCGCCATGCAGGTTCATCGATTACATCGATTGATACAGACGGAGACGGCGATAAAGAGCTGCTGCTCGGCGATATTGCGTACCGAACGCTTACAAAACTGGTGAATGGAGGTGCGGCCACAAATGCGCTGATTACTTCGCAAGAAATCAACTATCCACCCAATACCGAAGCAGTAAATCTGGCCATTTTCCCGGCTGCATATCATATTGATATCGATTTGGATGGAAGACGCGACCTTGTTGTTTCGCCCAATTCTGTTTCCGGTTCTGAAAATTATCGGGCGTTTTTACATTACAAAAATGAAGGCACCGAAGCTGTTCCTTCCTTCATTTACCAAAACAACACCTTATTCTCTTCGTCCACTCTCGATTTTGGCGAAGGAGCTATTCCAACCTTTTTCGATTACAATTCCGATGGAAAGAAGGATATTCTCGTTGGAAACTATGGCTATTTCACGCCAAGCGGCGACTATAAACCACAACTGGCAATCATCGAAAACACATCTGATGAATCAGAAATTCGCTTTCAGCTTAAAAACCGAAATTACAGTTCGGCCGGGGCACTTAGTGGTATTGCCGTGAATTATCACCCTACTACGGGCGATCTCGATGGCGATGGCGATGCAGATCTACTCTTCGGAACCTCCGACGGACGCATTTTTCACTTCGAAAATACGGCCATTCCGGGCGCGCCTGCTAACTTCAGTTTTGTTACGCCCAATTTTGAAGGGATTGATATTGGAACCTTTGCAGCACCTTGCTTGTTCGATGTAGACAACAATGGAAAATTGGATTTGTTGGTCGGCACCCGAGAAGGCACCGTGCACTATTATAAAAATACTACAACAGGCAATTCGCCGGCAATGGAATTGCAAACCGTAACATTCGGGAATATGAATACCGCCTTACCCGGAGAAGCCAATGGGTATGCAACACCATTTGCATTTCGTAAAAGTGGTGTAACGTATATTATTTGCGGAAGCTTAGATGGTGCGTTCAGGCTCTATGGCAATATTGACGGGAATCTCAGCGGCAGCTTCAATCTGCTCGATAGCACATTTCTTGGCAATAGGCTCGGCGAGCGAACTAGCATTTGTTTAAGCGACCTCAACGACGATGGTTATCCGGAAGCACTAGTTGGCAACTATGCAGGAGGTTTAACGTTTTTGACCGGCATTTTTCCGACTTGGAACGAAGGTGTATCCGACAACGGATTTAAGCTTTTCCCAAACCCATCTGTTGATGCACCTTACATTCAGGCGAACCAAGCCGGAAAGGCAGACATTGAATTACTCGATCTGCGTGGTACCCTGATTTGGAAAGGCCAAGCACACTTACCCGGATTTCTGCCTTTTGTGCCCGAAAATGCAGGAATTTATTTTGTTCACATTCGTTCAAACAAGCAATCGGGCGTACTGAAATGGATACATTAAGCGAAATTCACAACTGGATTACGAACCTTAATCTGCAGCCGCATCCTGAGGGTGGTTGGTATGCCGAAGTTTTTAGAGATGCACGGGAGGTAAAATCGCTTGATTCTTCAGGAAACGAAAAAATCTATTCGGCGGGAACGGGTATTTACTTCTTACTCGATGGAAGTACATTCTCTGCTTTTCATCGCATTGGTGCGGCAGAAGGATGGCATTTTTATGCCGGAACCGGCATTACAATTTATTGCATCCATCCATCAGGCGAACGTGAAACCATTGTTCTTGGACCCAATGGGCCCTTTCAAGCTTGGATTCCGGCCAATACTTGGTTTGCTTCAAAAGTAACAGATGCAAATGGTTATGCACTATGCGGTTGCAGTGTTGCCCCGGGATTTGAATTTTCAGAATTTGAGCTCGCTAAAGCTATCAATCTCATACGCGAATTTCCTCAACATGCCGAATTGATTCAATCGTTTTGCCGACAATAAAACCAATATGAGCACCATCGACATAAAACGCCCAAAACGAAAGCCTGCCAACTTAACCGATCCCGAACTGCTGGTCGACATGTTGCAGCAAACCGAAGAAAGTGGTCAGGTTACCGTACATGTAATTTATCCACCCGCCGACGAAGATATATTGCTGCGCATTTGGCGTTCGACCTACTTAATTTCGCGCACATCGTCGCACAAAAGCCGTTTACTGCATGCCGAAAACATTAGTGTTGCGCCGATATGGACTCCGGTAAAGGCAGGTTTTTTTTTCAATTTCACACTTATTTTCGAAGCCATGCCCAAAGACGTTTTTATTTTTGATTTGGCTGAGCTTATTCCGCAATCGGGCGGATTTTTTTATCCATCCATCATACGGAACAGCGAAGATGTCTACCGAATCAGGTTAAATCAGGGCGAATAATTTCCCTGCAATCGGCATTTCAATCTTAATTTTTACATTAGCAATTCGTTAAAACCCAATTACCCACACCCGAAATGGCGTTAACAATTCAGCAATTTTACCGCATAGCAGTGCAGCAATTGCCTGATTTAGAACTAATGCCGTTACTACACCATGCAGTTTCGCTTTACGAAGTTGAACTCGAAAGTCGGTTTGCATTTGTTTTAAATGTGCAAACAGATGAATTGATTTGTGCGAAGAACACACCCAACGAGAACATTGTTTCGGAAATAAAACGATTGGCGAAACCTAATGCAAATCAAAAAATACAGCCGTTTATTACAAGCCAAACGGCGGGATTATATTTCTCAACGATTCAGCTGAATGAAGCCTATATTTTATCCGTAGGCTTTTCTGAGCAATTAACCAACGATGCGATGTCTATGTTGCATGATGTTGGTTCGGCTTTAGCCTTGCGCGTAAAACAAGTTGCAGAACAAACTCGAAATGTATTGTTTAAGCAATTAATTGATAACAGTTCGGATGCTATTCAG
>JBKCFX010000599.1:0-1360 GCA_046303595.1 Bacteroidia bacterium | reverse complement strand
GGGAAATACCTCTGTGATCCGTGAAAATGAGATTCAGGTGATGAGTGCCGGAAGTGGAATTACCCACTCTGAAATGAACGCTAGTCGAGAGCATGAAGTAGAATTCCTGCAAATCTGGATTATTCCCAACGAGCGCAATGTATTGCCGCGATACGACCAAATCCATATTGACAAGGAGGCAATACATAACCGTTGGGCCACATTGGTTGCGCCTAGAAATCGAGATGGATTATTGTGGATTCATCAAGATGCATGGATATCGATGGCCGATATCGAAGCCGATGTAGAACTTAATTATCCGTTAAATTCTATGAACAGCGGCGTTTATGCCTTTATCATCGAAGGCGCTTGCGAAATTCAAAATTTAGGTACGCTTAATTTACGCGATGCAGCATGCATTTGGAATACCGAAAGCCTTACAATTCGAGCAAAAAGCCAAACTCAAATACTATTGATTGAAATACCTTTAATCATTCACTAATACCAAACACAATGAGCAAACAAACTTGGGTTTTAGATCCCTCACATTCTGAAGTGCTATTTAAAGTAAAGCACTTAATGATTTCGACTGTTACCGGTCACTTTCATGCATTTACTTCGTCCGTTGAAACCGACGGCGATGATTTCTCCACTGCACAAATAAATTTCAGCGCCGAGATTGAATCCATCAGTACCGGCGATGCCCAGCGCGATGCCCATTTAAAATCGCCCGATTTCTTTGATGTAGCGCAATTTCCGTCTCTTACATTTGCTTCTACCGGTTTATCCAGAGTTTCAGAGGAGCAGTATCGTTTAAGCGGTAATTTAACGATGCATGGCATTACAAAATCGGTTGTGCTCGACGTTGAATTTGGCGGCATTGCAAAAGATCCATGGGGCAATACCAAAGCAGGGTTTACTGTTACGGGCAAAATACACCGTAAAGATTTTGAACTTAACTGGAATGTGGCCCTCGAAGCTGGAGGTATTCTTGTGGGTGAAGAAGTGAAACTTCATGCTGAGGTTCAGTTTGCCAAGCTGTAGGTTTAATACTTGTTTTTAACATCATTAAAATAACGCCGAGCTCTAAATAGGTTCGGCGTATTACTACCTTTTTAGAGGAGCTATTTATAGGAAACCAATCAGTGGCATCCTTATTTCATTCCGGTATACCTAGCCGGCTCAAGCGCGAGCAACTCCTTTTTTACTATGGGTGATACGTTCAAATTCTCAATAAATGCACGAATGTCATCGATTGTAACGCGTGCCTTGCCGCGGGTTAAATCTTTGAGCATTTCGTAAGGATTCTCAAAGCCTTCGCGACGCAGAATGGTTTGGATGGCTTCAGCAAGCACCACCGCATTGCGATCGAGATCGTTCT
>JBKCFX010000598.1:0-1456 GCA_046303595.1 Bacteroidia bacterium | reverse complement strand
GCGTTCGAAATCAACGTCGATTTTGATGCAACGGTGAGGAAGCAAATCGATGAAACGCTGAGTGGACCTACCGCCAATTCCTACTACCGTGCTGCAAATTATTACTTCAGCAACAACAAAGACATGAAAAAAGCGCTCGAGTGGATCAACAAATCCATCGAGAAAGGCGGCGAGAAATATTGGATCGTTAGTTTAAAAGCTCAAATTCAGGCGGCAAACGAAGATTTTAAAGGTGCTGTAGAAACAGCGAACAAAGCCATAACTCTTGCGAAAGCCGACGAGGACGATGCCTACGTAAAATCGAATACAGACCGCATCGCCGAGTGGACTCCGAAAATGAATCAAGCCAAAGGCAAAAAATAAAATGCGAAGCTGTCTGAAAAGGCAGCTTTTTTTTCGTCCCGAAACTTCTAATTTTCTGAATTTCTCAAAATGAAAAACGTGTTGTTATCTGTAGTTTCTGCTGCCAGCATTCTGTTGCCGATAGCAGGAATTTCCCAACCTAAACCTAAACTGGTTGTGGGAATCGTGGTTGACCAAATGCGCTACGACTACCTGCACAAGTACATGGAAGATTACGGAAACGATGGCTTTCGAAAATTGCTGAACGAAGGCTATAGTTTCGACAATGCGGCTTACAATTATGTACCCACCTACACAGGTCCGGGACATGCTTCAATTTATGCGGGAACCACACCAGCGCGGCATGGCATTGTTGCCAACGAATGGATCGATCCAATTTCTGCTGAACCCATGTATTGTGTTGCCGATAAGCAGGTGAAAACAATCGGTTCAAAAACAGAAGAGGTTGGTAAGATGTCGCCACGAAATATGATTGCTTCTAATGTTTGCGATGAATTAAAAATTTTCAGCAACAAGCGTTCGAAAGTATTCGGCATTGCATTGAAAGATCGTTCGGCCATCCTTCCCGCAGGACATGCAGCCGATGCAGCCTATTGGTTCGACGGTGAGAGTGGCTGTTTTGTGAGTTCGAGCTATTACACCCAGCAATTGCCGCTTTGGCTTGCAAAATTCAACAGCAAGCAATTGGCCATGAAATACCTCAACGAAACCTGGGACTTGCTCTTGCCGGCCGATCGATACGACGAAAGTTTGGCCGACGACAATCCGTATGAGGGAAAATTTGCAGGCAAGGAGAAGCCGGTATTTCCGTACAATCTGAAAGAACTGATGCCAAACAACGGTGGGCAGAATTTCATCCGTTCGACACCTTTAGGAAATACACTTACGCTGAATCTTGCAAAAGAACTTATTGCCAACGAAGCATTGGGCAAGGATGAGCATTGCGACATGCTGGCCATCAGCTTTTCATCGCCCGACTACATTGGCCATAAATTTGGCACAGATGCCCGCGAAACGCAGGACTGTTATTTACGGCTCGACCGCGATTTAGCCGAATTGCTGCGTTTTACCGAAGAAGTTGTGGGCAATGAAA
>JBKCFX010000597.1:0-3945 GCA_046303595.1 Bacteroidia bacterium | reverse complement strand
CCCGCATACACGTGCTTTTATTGCCGCTAAGTGCCAGCGGAATTTACACGCACCTCATCTTTTTTAATTTTCTATCCTTGCTGGGCATTGTTTTTTTCCTGAATGCCTTTTACGTTCGAAACGCATTTCCTGCATTGGCATTTGCGCTCTTACCCTCCACCCTACTTTGGTGTTCCGGTTTATTGAAAGACAATATCGTATTTACAGCACTATGCTTTCTTTTTGGAGCCTGGCAGCATCTGAAGGAAAATAAGTCGCGTTTGTTGCACATAATTCTAATTGCACTTTCAAGCTTGGTACTGTTATACACCAAATTCTACATTCTAGCCGGAGTGATTGTATACCTGCTTGTTGATGCTTTGCTGTGGAAGTTACATAGTATAAAAGAATGGATCATTTCACTTGTGTTGATCATCACAGGACTAATGATTTTATTGAGTCCATTGGGCCAACCAATTTGCACAATATTAAGCGGTAAGCGCGAGGAAGCCTTGAAGGCTGCAGTTTTTGGTGAGGCGCAAAACCAGGTGTTTTATCATCCTATAGACCCCGAATTACCGCGTATCCTTGCTGAGATTCCGGCCACGCTGGCAAATGCTTTTTTTCGTCCATTGCCCATGGAAATCGGCAACAACCCACTCGTATTACTGGCTTCGTTCGAAAATCTAGGTGTCCTGATGCTGCTGATTATTTCGGTGATATTCGGAGCAAAGCAGTTATTTCAACGCAATTACACAGCATGGTGGTTTTATATCGTAACACTCGCCTTTATAATTGGATTTACTAGTCCGGTAACCGGTGGTTTGATGCGTTACAAAACGGCCTATGTTGCATTTCTGTTTTGGATGATTGCTTATGCATTCCCCACGCGTTTTCAAAACATGTCTTTAGCGAAACAATTGCAGAAATTTTTGATGCAGCATTGAGGCGCTTCTTTATAACCATCAGAATAGAGGTCAATTCAACCCGAATTCTAGAAACACATAACGTTATTGTCTGTATTTATAAGGTTGATTGGTTTTTAAAGGCTTGTTTACAAAACCATTTTTCGGCTTAAATCAACCTTTTATCCAAGAATTAAGTAGAGGAAAAACGTTCAAAAATTTAGGGAAACACGTGTCCCCGCCCGGGTTAAAGTTCCGAAATAGCTGTTCACAATCCATGCTCCATTTTCGAACCGAGAAATGAACAGGCCTGTTGGTAAAATTCAATTTGACTTACATTTTTGACTCATAGCGCTGGAATTCTTAGTACAAGAAGGATTTATGCTGACACCAAGTAACTATCCAAACAAAAATTTCTCATGCCAAACTTGTAAATTGTTGTAATAGAGTAATTTGATCGCATCCGTTTTTAAACGTTTATATACGACTAATAAGGCGTTTGAGTCGTAACTTTGCTGTATGGGGAGGAGGAGTGGCGGCCCCCAGCAAAACAGCTCCGCAATCAAACCGCAACAATCCGATTTTAGAACGAATTTCATCGGACTAACCAACAATTAAAAAAAGACTTTCATTACGTTTGTAAACCTAAATTAGCGGTATATGGAAATCGAATTCGTCAATCATTCTTCGTTCGTTTTGCGCCATAATAATGTAGTGCTCATGATAGACCCTTGGCTCGATGGACGGGTCTTCAACAACGGCTGGGATTTTATTGCACCAACCAAATTCCGCTACGAAGATTTCGAATCGGTTACACACATTTGGTTCTCACACGAGCATCCTGATCATTTCTTCCCGCCAAACATCGCCAAAATCAAAGAAGAGCACCGCGCAAACATCACCGTTCTGTTTCAGTATACACGAGATAAACGTGTTGTAAACTACTGCAAAAAAATGGGGTTCAAAGAGGTTAAAGAGATCAATCCCGATGAAATCGTAAAACTCGGTAACGATTTCGAATTCATGTGCGAGCATTACCAGGAAGGCGATTCGTGGATGCTAGCCCGATCGAAAGAACTCACACTTTTTAATACCAACGATTGTGGCATCCGCGATAAAAATGAGGCGTTGCGAATCGCTAAGAAGGTAGGAAAGGTAGATGTGCTGCTCACACAATTTTCTTACGCATACTGGGCCGGAAATAAGGAGCAGCGAGACTTTCGGCGCCAAGTAGCCGACGATAAACTCGATGGTCTGAAATTCCAATGCGACTATTTCAAACCACGCATCGTAATCCCAATTGCAAGTTTTATTTGGTTCTGTCACGAAGAAAATTTCTACCTCAACGATGAAGTAAATCGTCCACAAAAGGTTTACGATTACATCGCTCAGCGAACAAGTGCCGAACCGGTAATGTTACATCCGGGCAATCGCTACACCCCTTTCGGAGAAAACCCTTCGAAACAAGCAATTGAAAACTATAACGCCGATTTCGAACGCATCCTGAAAGGAGAAAACCTGGTTCAAAACAATCCGGCTACGCCCGAAGAACTCGAAAAACAAGCACAAACATTTGTCGAAAACCTCAATAAGGATTTTGGCATTTGGGCGAAATTACTCAAACCTTGCAACATCTGGCTCAGCGATTTAAATCGTGCCTACACTTTATCGCTCGAAAAAGGCTTAACACCTTGCGACATGCAAAGTGAAAACTGCGATGCTTCGCTTTCTACCGAATCGCTTTTATTCAATTTCAAATTTCCTTGGGGCAACGACACCCTTGGCATCAATGGTCGATACCAACGCCCCAAAGGAGGGAATTACAGCCGTTTCTACAACTTCTTTCGCTACAACCAACTCAAAAGCCGAGGCATTAAAATTGGCCTGGGCTATTTTAGTGGAATGGCAGTGCGTAGGGTTTTGGTTAAGGCAGGTTTACAGAAAATTTAACTGGCATTTGCCGGTTTGTTAGATGGCCTTCTATGATTTCGGCCATAATAACTCTTTCGCGCAACATTCCCTTGCGGCTTCGGCTTAGCCGATTCTCTATGCGCATTCGCATGAACTTTAGGCTCAAGCGATGGCGTTTGATATGTCCATGGTGGGGCCTCGGTAACCGGAATTGATTTTCGAATTAATTTCTGAATATCGCGGAGGTACGGAATTTCATCTTCCATACAAAACGAAAACGAAGTTCCATTTTGACCCGCTCTTCCGGTACGACCAATGCGGTGCACATAGGTTTCGGGCACATTGGGTAAATCGAAGTTAAGTACGAAGGCTAAGCTGTCGATATCAATTCCGCGGGCAGCTATATCGGTTGCCACCAATACACGTGTTTTGCCCGATTTGAAATTTGCCAGTGCACGTTGACGGGCATTTTGTGCTTTGTTTCCGTGGATTGCTTCGGCGGTATGGCCTAATTTCACAAGGTCCTTCACTACGCGATCGGCTCCGTGCTTGGTGCGGGTAAACACCAAAACAGACTCGCGTCCCATGCGATTTTTCAGCATCGAATCGAGTAAACCTCGTTTTTTATCTTTTTCCACAAAAAAAACTTCTTGCTGGATGGTATCGGCGGTTGATGAAACAGGAGCTACTTCTACTTTCTGTGGATTTTTAAGAATGGTGGAAGCCAGTTTCTGAATCTCGGGCGGCATGGTTGCACTGAAAAACAAGCTTTGTCGCTGCTCGGGAATGCGTGTTAAAATACGCTTCACATCGTGTACGAAGCCCATATCGAGCATGCGATCGGCTTCATCCAATACAAACATAGACAAGGAGTTCAGCGAAACAAATCCCTGGCTCATCAGATCCAACAATCGTCCGGGTGTGGCTACTAAAATATCTACACCACGGCGCAGGGCATCGGTTTGAGGCTTTTGCCCTACTCCACCAAAGATTACGGTGTGCCGCAGCAGTAAATGTCGGCCATAGGCTTGGATGCTATCGCCAATCTGAATGGCCAATTCGCGTGTTGGTGTTAAAATTAGGCAACGAATCGGCCTATGCGCTGAGGCGGGCAAAGACTGTTTATTTAGAATTTGTAAAATGGGAATTG
>JBKCFX010000596.1:0-1192 GCA_046303595.1 Bacteroidia bacterium | reverse complement strand
CTCCAGCACCCACACTAACGCCTATATATCATGATTAAAAACTACAAGATTCTCTTATGGAAGCAATTGATCAGTATTTTCATACTGATACTTGCACTAAATGAATTAGCCTATGCTCAAACGAACGATGCCAATCCTCATGTAATATGCTCTGGTAGCACTAAAACATACCGGGTCGATTATACTGAAAATGGTGGAACCGGAACAACAGGATCAACCTACACTTGGACCATTAATGGCGCACCAAATGCAGTAATTACTTCTGGACAGGGCTCTAACAACATCGTTATCGATTGGGGTATAACTCCACCAAACACCTATAACAATGTAATTTCAGTAGTCGAAACAAATGGCGGTTGTTCTGCGCCTGCAGTTGAACTTTCAGTTACTATTCTAAATCCAATTGCCGATGATCCAGCTGATGTTTCTACGTGTGATTCATATATCCTACCACCATTAAGTGCTAATAATGCATATTTTACAGGGCCAAACGGGACCGGGACTCAAATTGCAGTCGGATCCGAAATTACGAGCAGTCAAACTGTATATGTGCTTAGCAGCCTTGGAACAACTCCTTACATCTGCACAGATGAAAATAGTTTTCAAATTAACATTACGACCAGCCCTGTGGTAACAACACCAGGCAATCAAACGGTTTGTGATTCCTACACCTTGCCGGCTCTATCCGTGGGTAACTATTATACCGAAGCGGGCGGAACCGGAACACAGTTGGCTGCCGGCACTTCGATTACTGCTACCCAAACAATTTATGTCTATGCTGCAAACGGAACGTGTACAGACGAGGATAACTTCACGGTAACGATAACGACCAGTCCTGTGGTAACTACACCTGGCAACCAAACAGTTTGTGACTCATACACCTTGCCGGCTCTAACTGTTGGAAACTACTACACCGAACCGGGAGGAACCGGAACGCAGCTGGCTGCCGGCGCTTCGATTACTTCAACCCAAACCATTTACGTATTTGCAGGTACTGGAACATGTACCGATGAAGATAACTTCACGGTAACCATTACAACCAGTCCAGTGGTTACAACACCGGGCAACCAAACAGTTTGTGATTCTTATACCTTGCCGGCTCTAAGTGTCGGAAACTACTACACCGAACCGGGAGGAACAGGAACGCAGCTGGCAGCAGGTGCTTTGATTACTTCAACCCAAACCATTTACG
>JBKCFX010000595.1:0-1281 GCA_046303595.1 Bacteroidia bacterium | reverse complement strand
ATGTTACGGCGATTACATCCTTAGCCGGCGATACATTGGCTACCGGTTCGATGAACTATTTTGGTCAAATAGGCGGAACCCAGCAGCTTTATTCGGTGTATTCGGTTAATGGCAACGCGCTTCCAAACAATTTCAATGGCTATGTGCATTTTACGTATGACAATCAAACCTGCGTGCTGCCTTATCCATGCATTCCCGCCTGCAATGCCACATTTACCTGGGTAGACAATGGCAACGGAACCATTACGACAGCAGCTGCACCATACGTTTCAGGTAACGAATACACCTGGGTGCTTACCGAAGGTTCGGGAGGTTTAGCAACCACATACGACAATTTCGGAAACATCACGCTAACATTGGTTCCCGGTGAACAATATGGACTTTGCTTAACACTTTCAAATGCCTTAAGCAATTGCTCGAACGAATATTGCACAAGCGTTAGCGTTCCTGCAACGGCAACATGCAATGCAGAATTCACTTACACTGGACCATTGCCAATTGATAACAGTTACCAGTTTATCGGTGTTATGAACGATACCGCTGCATACCATGAATGGACATTCGGCGACGGAACATCATCAGCGCTTGACATGCCGTTTCACAGCTTTGCAACTTCGGGAATGTATGAAGTTTGCCACATTGTTGGAATAAGCGGAGTGTGTTCCGACACCATATGCTACACGGCGAATTTCATTGGCAATAATTCTACAGGATTATACATTGCCGGTGAGGTTAATGCCGGTGCAAATATTCCCGACCTTGGATCTGTAAAACTCTTTAGCCTCGATACACTGAGCAATAGTGTAGCACTTATTGCACAATACACACTCAGCAATTCGGGCAGTTACTATTTCGGAGGACTATCGACAGGTATTTACCTAATAAAAGCCGGATTGTCTTCGAGTTCTTCGTATTACGGCGATTACGTGCCTACCTATTTTGGAAGCCAATTCTATTGGTTCGATGCCGAGCCGGTATTTCTAACCGAAAGTGGCGATAATTATAACATATCGCTCATTTATGCCGGAAATGGCGGTGGACCGGGTTCTGTTTCGGGAAGTATCGACGATGGCCCATACCGATTGATGGATCCGGAATCGGCAGGTGTTGAAAGTGCAAATCCTGTTGCCGGTGCTGATGTTGTCGTTACCAATTTATCAGGGAATCCTCAACGTTGGACAGATGCCGATAACAGCGGAAATTACGCCATCAGCAACCTCGATTATGGCACCTATCGTTTAATGGCCGATGAACCGGGCATGTTGTGTGTGCCAATTGAAT
>JBKCFX010000594.1:0-2017 GCA_046303595.1 Bacteroidia bacterium | reverse complement strand
TGATGAATTCGAAGCACTTTTTGACATAAAACTAGAAAAAGGTACCCGGATAATTGATTTTGTTCCTTCCGAAATGGGTCATTTATATAAAGAACGCTATGACCACGTATTGAAGAATAATATGTTGCAATTTACTGAGAGTATTCCTTCTGTACACGGAATGCGCAGAGCCAATATTTCGATGATTCCAGTTGTTATAAATGATAAAGTAACGGCAGTTTCGGTATTTGGAGTCGATACAACGGAACAAGAGCATAACCGCATGGTGCTTCGCCAGAGCGAAAATCGCTTTTACAAAATGTTTATCGACAATACGGCGGCCATGTACCTCATCGACCCTGAGACGCGTGCGTTTATCGATGTAAATCCGGCCTGCGAAAAGCTTTATGGATTTACGCGTGCAGAGTTTCTTGAGAAAAAAATCAGCGAAATCAATGTGTCTGCAGAAAATGTAACCTGGCAAATTGAAAAGTTGAGGGAGGAGCGCAGCGGATTTTTCGTTTTCAAGCATTATAAGAAAGACGGCTCGGTTATGGACCTCGAAATTTCGAGCTGCATGATTATCGTCGAAAATCAGGAGATTATTTACGAAATCGTACACGATATTACGGAGCGAAATCAATTCTATGCGGCTGTATCAGATCAGAATAAACTACTGAAAGATATTGCCTGGATGCAATCGCATGTTGTGCGTGCGCCGTTGGCAAGAATCATGGGCCTAGTGGATCTTCTTGAAGATGAGGACTTTCAAGAATTAAACCAAACAGAAATAATTGCATTGATTAATGAATCCGCTTCGGAATTAGATGGAATTATTCGCAACATAACCAATCAGAGTTACGAATTGAGTAAAAAAGGAATTCGCATAAATCACGAATAAAAAATTTATATGGAAATTATTTTGGTTGAAGACGATTTAGTAACCACTATGCTTCACGAACGTGTTGTTCAGAAGGTTTTACCTGAGGCAAGTGTGCATAAATTTTCGGATGGGAAAACAGTATATGAATTTATCCTTGCGAACAACCACCCCGAAAAACGCTATCTCGTTTTACTCGATCTTACCATGCGTATTATGGATGGATGGGAATTTCTCGATGCGATGCTTGAACAAAATACACAATGTAAAATAGCTGTTGTGGTAATAACTACATCTGTTGATCCCGACGATTTCTTTAAATCGCGCGATTATCCTCAGATTTTCGGCTATTTTGGAAAACCTTTTACTGTTGATCAGTTTTTGGAAGTGTTGCAGCACGAAGCCGTTGTTAAACTGAAAAGCTAATTTCCGAATCTGATGACTGATTTTCAGCAATTTTTGCAGGATTACAATGCACCGGGATTTGTATTGCTCAAAAATGCACAAACAAAATTCGTTGCAAGCTTAGGTTTCCAAGTGCATTCGTTTGATAAGGCCATCTGGTCGCATTCTTTCGCCGAACTTCTTCAATCCGTCCCTAGTCCTTCACTTTTAGACAATAAAGAGGCGAAGGAGTTGGCGAGATGGCGCTTTTCGGAAGATGAAATTGCTGCCCGTAATTTTACGTTCGATACCCTGCCCGAAGCCTTGGTGAGTGAGTCGTGCGATTTGAAGCTCTTTGGAGAAAGTTATACCATCTTTTGGATTGCCGAACCCAATGAAACTTGGGTAATTGATGCCATTTTACCACAATTCGAAACGCCCAATAACACGCCAATCGATGCACTGCACATACAGCGCGTTTGGAATGAAACGATAAATCGGATTTTCTTTATGAAACGCGAGCAGAACGCACTCGACCTGCATCTGTTGTACGAAGAATTGATTGAGAACCTAATTGCATGCATCAATGCATTGCCCAATGCACCGGCTCCCGAAGCCTGGGATGTATTAAACGAAGATCCGTTTTGGGATGAAGCTTGACAGGGCTTCGCTTCAGGATTTACTTTTTGAAAAAGCCGATTTGTATAACCGGCAATCGTTCATCGAGGCCGATCCCATTTCGATTCCACATCTATTTAGTAAAGCTGAAGATAT
>JBKCFX010000593.1:0-7899 GCA_046303595.1 Bacteroidia bacterium | reverse complement strand
TCCGTTAAAGATTTGTGTTTGCGCACCAAACTGCACGCTGTATGGAGCAGAGCCCCCTGTGATTTGGGTAAGCTGAATTGAGCCATTCGCCCCACCACAATTGGTGTTGTTCAGCACCAATGCAACCGAATTTGGAGCATTCGCAAGGCCTACGCTTATGTTTAAAGTGAGCAAACACCCATTGGCATCGGTAATTGTGATGGTATGGTTTCCTGCCGGAACATTGTTGAAGTTGGGAGATGCCTGTGTTGGTCCGTTGTTTAAACGATAGGTATACGGCGCAGTTCCTCCATTGACATTCTGAACCTGAATTTGTCCGTTCGCCTGGCCGCATGTGCTTTGCACCGAACTAAGTGAAGCCGTGATTGGTGCCGGTTGACTTAATTGAAAAACGGTATCGAAAGCACAACCCATTGCATCGGTGAGCGAAACTGTGTAAGACCCGGCACTCAGGTTCGGCAATGAAGTGGAAGTTGATCCGTTAGACCAAGAAAGATTGTAGGGAGCATTTCCTGTTGGATTAACAGTTATGCTTCCGTTTGTTCCGCCATTGCAAGTTGGCAATGTTACCAAGCCGTTAACGTGAGGCGGAGCAGCAAGAGCAATCAAGGCGGTGTCGGTGTCGGTGATGCCGGCGGCATCGGTAACGATTAATGAAATTATTTGTGATGAAGCAGGGCAAACCGTAAGCGTTGGATTTGAGGAACCATTGGACCAAGCGTAGGTGAAGGGTGCTGTTCCCGAAGTGATTACCGGAGTGATCGTAAAGCAGGCGCCTTCGCAGATTGTAGCGCCGGCAATTTGAGCACTTAGCGCGCAGGCCGGCAAATTAACGTTTTGAGTTATGCTGGCAGAGCATCCTGCTGCACTTGAAACGCTAAGTGTTACGGGATGGCTTGCAGGTCCTGATCCCGGATAGCTTATGCTTGGTGAACTTTGTGTTGAAGCAGAAGGCGTTGCTCCCGGCATAGACCATGAAACGGAGCTTATGGTGCCCGAAGAAATACTCGAGGTATTTTGAAGCTGCACCGGCTCATCGCATGCGGGAGCATTGGATGTAAATGAAGCAACAGGGTAGGGCGCCACTGTTACCGGAATCTGAAATTGACTAACACAACCATTGAAGGCCGTAAGATTGAGTTGGTAGGTAGTGCTTGTTGCCGGAGTAACAGTAATGCTGGTGGTGGTTTGATTGCCCGGAATCCAGGTATACGATTGGTATCCTGCCGGAGCGGTTAATACAGTAGACTGACCAACGCAAACCGTATCCGATAAAGCCGAAAGAAGAGATGGAGCGCAGTTGGCATCGATGTAGGCATAGCCATAGTGCGCGCCCTGGCTGCAGTCTCCGGTTGTAAATTCTACCGTAACTTCCTGCCCGATGTAATTGGTTAAATCAACGTTTACCGTACTCCATGGTTTATAAACCACTCCGGTACAGGTTGGTGAATTAAAAAAACCAGGTAAACTAGCCGCTGCCGAAACCACAAAATCAGAACATGGAATAATGTTGCCACTTTGATCGCGTAACAATGCTCTAAAGAAGGGCTGCTCGTGTGAAGCATGACCGGGATCTTCGAATACCACGGCATAGCGATACGTAAAACTGTTGTTTGATGGCGAAACCATGAAGGTCTGCATCAGCTGTTCGGCCTGCGAATTCACGTCGTTGTTACCCAAACGAACCGAGAAAGGTCCGCCCTGAGGATCTACGCGCGGAAAACCGGCGCAAGGATCATTGCCTCCGGTCATAATTGTGTGACGGCCATTTACAAGGCCATATGCATTTGATGAATAATTGGGCGTTATTGCGCCAGCTGTTCCCGTTTGCGAAAGCCCGGTGGTACCATACCAACTTCCAAGATTTCCGTTGTTAAAATTGATATTGCTGCAAGCGGGCTGAACAACAACCGGAGTAAGGGAAACTGATAAATCGAACTGACAGCAATTTGCAAAATAATTAGACCATGTATATGCATCAACCAATATATAATAGGTTTGACCCGCCTGAACATTTTCAACGATTGTTCCACCGCCATTCCAGGCACTGCATTGTACAAAGCCCAAACACGCACCAGCTGTTCCGGGACACGCACTTAGCAAGGAAACAGTTGGGTAAGCCTGACCCGAAGACACAATATCAGTTAAGTTAATAGTAACAAAACCATCTTGTGTTGGGGTGAAGCTGTATAGCCAGTCTTGACCACCGTAATAGTTTCCGTTTTGCGTAACCGCACAGGCATTAACTCCCGAATAATCGTTTACATCGCCACAAAGTGATTGATTATTACCGAAAAACGGTAAGCTTATAGGGTTGGCAGCCGCTCCTGCGCAGGTATTCGAACCCTGTGCCCGAAGCATGGTTTGGGAAAAGGAAGCAAATATGAAGAGCACAAAGGCTAAAACGATTTTCATTATTCGCCGCAGAAACTCTTTTGAGACCTGCTGCATGCATTACGCAACGAAAACCCTTGCTGTTACTCAATTTCAGCGTGTTTGTAAGGTTTTTATGAAGAAAGATGGATGGGTTTTCAAAATACACAGCAATCGCAATGAATTGAGGCATTATTACCTTGTTGAGCTTCATGCTTAAAAGACGTTAGATTTTTTTTGATTTTGTTACTCTGCCAGCACAACGCCATGATTGTGAGCACTTATGGTTTTTTCATAAAAAAGTCGTTCAGAAGCCAATTCAATCATGTTCCATACTAAAAAGGATCGATTTGATGTGGAATGCCATTTCAAAGCGCTTAAAAATGTGCCTGTAAATTGTAGATGGTACTTACTTTTCACCAGCCTGGAATGAATTCATGCGTTTGTGGACATTCAGCAGGTAAAAAAATGACTGCGTCAATAGAACAACAGTCTGGCACAAATAAAAAAGCCGCCCAAGATATTTCCCGAACGGCTTTCCACACATTTACTTGTAATTCAACAACCCGTAATTGATTACTCAATCACTACGATTTTTTTGGAATCAAGTTTCGTTCCAAAATAACTTAACGTGTAATAATAAATTCCGGCGGGCCAATTCCGAACATCGATCTCGGCGCTGTTATTTCCTGCAGTACACTTGATTTTCGAAATCAACTTCCCATCCATGGAAAAGAATTCAATCGTTGATCCACTAAACTCATCTGCCAACACATAATCAAATGCAGCAATGCCATTGGTTGGATTCGGGTAACTGAGTCCTAGTTTCGGCAGGGGCATCGCGTCCAAATTGCTTGATTCCATCTCCAAATTGCCGACGCAGGTTATAACATTGGTCTTTCGACAATTCGTTGCCCATTGAGCCGTGCCGCACGAAGGAATCGCGCCGTTTGCAATTGGCGTAATAAGCACGGCAAAGGTTCTACCATTGTTCAACGAGCCGGCCGAAATCGGGTCAAACACCACCCCTGCTCCTGTAGTGGTGGTGCCGGTAATGTTAGTGCTGGTTGAATTTGTTGACCAACCCGTTACGTCGCTACCTGTTGGACAAGCTGACGACGATGATTCTTTGAAATACCAGCGCCACGTATATGCTCCCGATCCAACAGGATTTGTAGCCAATGTGATGTTCGATGGGTTGCCGCTGGTGCAAAATGTTTCGTCGGCAGAAAGTACAGTGCCCGGATTAAATACTGGAAGTACTGTTATTTGCCTCACACCGCCGGCCCATGCTCCGATACCGCTGGCCGGTGTAACAAAACATGCATAGGTACGCGATGCGGTTAAACCCGCAGGCGGATCATAACTTGAGCCTGTAGCTGATGCAATTACTGTCCAACCGGAGACCGAATTGCCTGATGGGGCTGCCTGTATGCCAGATTTATAGTACCATTGGCGGGTGAAGGACGTACTTCCGGAAGGAGCAGTTGAAAAAGAAATAAGCGCAGGATCACCACCGCTGCTGCAAAATGTCTGATTGCCATTGGTTAGAATGCCGGAACTAAAACCGCTGGTTGCATCTACCGTTATTTGTCGAACTCCATTCGACCAGGCAAAGCCACCGCAATCGGGCGTTCCGGTAGCATCTACCATTACTGCAAAGGAAACAGAAGACGATTGCACGCCGGGATCATACGTAGCTCCAGTAGCACCGGATACGGCTGTCCAACCTGTTGTTGAAGTGCCTGTTGGAGCTGTTTGTATTCCACTACGTGAATACCACTGGTATGCAAACGATCCTGCCCCACCGCTCGGAGTTGCAGAAAATGAAATGGAAGATGGGTCGCCCGAACCACTGAAGGTTTGGTTGCCGTTTGCAAGTGTTCCTCTGTTAACTGCTGCCAAAACAGTAACGGGAACAGACAACGTAGATGTACAGCCTGCATTTGTTGAACTTACTGTATACGTTGTGCTTGAGGCCGGAGAAGCTGTAACACTTGCAGAAGTTGAAGAACTCAATCCGGTTGTTGGTGTCCAGACATAACTTGTGCCGCCACTTGCCGTAAGGGCAACCGATCCGCCTGTGCAAACTGATGCAGAAGCAGGACTAACTGTAATGGCCGGTCCACCGGTAATGCATGTTGCTGCATTGTAACGACTTCTTATTTTATTGCCTGGTTGTGTCCCAAATCCATTCGAAAAATTAACCCCAACAACACCACTTAAATGACAATAGCTCATAATTGTACCACCGTTAACGGGAGCGGGGCCGGCAGCGCATCCGCCTTCGGTTGTATAGCAATTATCGAGTGCGCCGCCTGTCCAACCGCACCATTGCGTATGATTTGATCCGAGATTGTGGCCCATTTCGTGCGTAAAAACGTTTACAGTCCATGAATAGGTTGGTACTGTACTGTACGTGTTATAAATATTGCTGAAGGCATGTTTATAAGAAGAAGAACATAGAATATCCAAATACGCAACACCTCCTAAATTTGCTGAACGCGTAGAAAGCAGATGCGCAATATTGCCGTTGAACGATGTGCGCGTAGTGCGGAAAGTACTCAAAACATTGCCTGATGTGGTTTGACTTATATATGGATCAGTGGAAGTCCAGACAAAGATTTCTGAAATTTGTGTTGCAATTGATTCGTTGGTATACAAAGCAGCCACCTGATTAAACATGCCCGATACGAAGGAATTCACATTTGCAATACTCGAATTACGCTTGCTGTACAGATCGAAATCACATTCAATGTAAACGCGAACCACTCGGCAATCGCCGGCAAGCAATCCATCGGAGGCCGGAGGAACATTATCCGCGTCAGCAGTTTTGCAATCAAAAGGAATTCGGGCGGCGAGTTCATTGGAATGATAAAAAATATAAAATGTCTGTTGATGACCTTCCAGCAAACCCAAATCATAATTGCCCGAATGATTGGAAACGATGCCGGTTACTTCGTTTTGAAAAATAGATATCGTAGCCATCGAATGCTCATCATTATTTACAATTCCCTGATAAAAAACGGCGTCGGGCGCATCGAATGTTTTTCCATCGGATGTTTTAATGCGAAAATCGCTGGTTAGAATTGTGGACCGAACAAGTTGTAAAGTCCATACAGAAACACCATCGGGAGCAGGAATAGAAAGATCCAATCTATCATATTTTTCGCGCAGAAGCTTTTCTTTTACCTGATGATTCAATTCCAAAACTATCGACTCATTAATACCTTCAACGGCAGTGTATCCCTTTGTAAATGCAGTGCTTCTTACAAACAATCCATCAATAGATTGAATTGATTCGACAGATGCGTTTTTGACCCGATGGTACAACGGAGATTCGGCAAATAGAATACTGAAATTTAGCAGGATTGCTGATAGGGAAAAGAGTATCGTTTTCATTGCGTTTAGATGAGTTGGTTTAGATTCATCGCCGGCAAATCAATGAATATTAAAATGAAGAACACAGGACGGTATAGCGACGCTTCTTACAAAGTCGACAACCCATGAAAACAGTGGCATTCAGCGTTCTTACATCGGATAAAAGCACTGTAAAAGAAGCGCGCTATTTAAACACAACAGATTCGCCACTAATAAAAGTAAAGATGACCTAATTAAATTAAAATTACACCAATATTCCATAAATAAGATTAATACGCCAACTTGTGATTGGTATTATAAATTGCTTTTTTGCAATGATGTTTTAAGCATTGGGAATTTTGACGCCCTCAATAATAACCTAACATATTTTTTATCAACACTCTACAAATGAGATTTAAAGAATATTTGTCCAAACCTTACGAATGGGAAATTGAACATACATTTCGGTGATTGAAATAAATTGACCAAAATCAGTACTCAATGAATTACAATTTGTTTTGTAGATTAGCCTTTGAAAACTCCACGGAGAAAATTAGACGCACATAAAATTATACAATGCGCTTTCAACGACTTGAAAAATATGCTACCTATACGGCAATTTATTCCTTATTGTTTGTTGTTTTATTCTGGTTTTTGGGTCTATTAGAGATCCTATTTGGTCACGAATTCGTAGATCGAAAGTCAACAACACCCCTTATGTTTCTGTTAGCTTTTTTTGTGTTCTGTTTGTCGTTCATAGCAGGTTTTGTAAGCATTGTATTGAATCTACAGAGAATTGCAAATTCTCTAATGGGCAAGAATAACAAGTCAAATGATTAATAAAATGAAGAGAGCAATTTAATGAACTAGGGAAAGGATACATATGAATTCGAAAATTAAAGTTATAGCATTCGTATTTGCGACAGTTTTAATGATATCGGCAGGCGCTTTGTTTGCTTTTAGATTGAAGGTTATGTCGCGCGAAGATGATATAATTTCATATACTGTAGATCTTAAGCATCAACTTTTAAAGATGTATTGGAAAAATGAGAAGGGAGAAATTATACGCAGCATTCAAAATTTAAAAAAGCAAGTTGAAGATAAAGGAGAGCAATTGGTATTTGCGATGAATGGCGGCATGTTTATGGAAAACCGCGACCCATTGGGGCTATTCATTCAAGATGGTGCGATAAAAAGGAAACTCAATACTGCAAAAGGTTCGGGTAATTTTTACATAAATCCCAATGGAGTTTTTTATACTACTCGCGACAATAAGCCCTTTATCTGCAAGACCTCCAATTTTGTATTGAATAAAAATATAATATATGCAACGCAATCTGGGCCAATGCTTTTGGTTGATGGTAAAATCAATACTGAATTCACTAAAGGTTCAACATACGTGAATATTCGTAATGGCGTCGGCATTTTACCGGATAACAAAATCATTTTTGCAATTTCAAAGACTGAAGTTAATCTGTACGATTTTGCAGATTATTTTAAGATAAAAGGCTGTAAAAATGCATTGTATCTCGATGGCTATATTTCAAAAATGTATCTCCCCGAAAAAAATATATCTGAAATTGATGGAGATTTTGGAGTTATAATTGGCGTAACCAAAAGAAAATAAATTATTTTCGGAGGCTTTTGCAACATCCTAACTAAAATTAATTTACGTTGATAGAAACTGTTAAAATCATTTTTATTTTAAAATTTTGATTGCATAAAGTCAATATTTATATGGAAAATGATTTTATTTTATAAATTCCAAAAAAGATTAAACTCGATAAAATAAAAAATGAATACACGCCATCTTAATATCTTGTTTAGCTATTTTCTCTCACTTCTTCTCAGCAATTGTGCTCAAATGTCGGGGAAAGACGGTGACGCAAACTCCGACAACACAAAAGAGCAGATGGTAAACTCAAAATTTATTAATCCGGGTGGAAACACCATACAAACGAGGTTTATACCGCCTGATGGATTTAAACGAAAGCACCATGGGGATGACTCATTCGGTATGTTTTTACGAAATATTAAACTGAAACCTGTTGGTTCAAAAGTAATGTATTTCAATGGCGATAAAAAGGAAAGCGATGTTTATGAGGCTGTTGTGGATATGGCGATTTCTAACAAAGACCTGCAGCAATGTGCTGATGCGATTATGCG
>JBKCFX010000592.1:0-2734 GCA_046303595.1 Bacteroidia bacterium | reverse complement strand
AAGTATATGGTGTTCTATCGGCAACCTTAAAGCCATTGAGTAAAATTTCAGCGCCAGCAGGTTCAGACTGAATGCTTAGTTTTCCAGTTGCTGCATCGGCAATTACGTTCTTCTTTTCTTCAACCTTATAATAAAATACATCCTTCGGGTTGGGATTTAAGGTGGCAATTTTAGCTTCGATAAAGCCCGACTTTGCAGCAAAAAGCATTTGTTTAACTGGCTTTACAAGCACTTCGTAACGCGATGCAGATGCATTGAAGCTTACTTTATCGATTGCGCCCAAGGAACTGCGGATTTCCAAACTTTCGATGGTCGAATAAATAAGTACAAGCGCATCGTCTGAGAACTGCGTATTGGCTTGCACAACGGCTACCTCGGGGCGCGGCATTTCGGAGATGGAAAATTCGCGAAGCTGGGCCTGGAGAGCATCGGTAATAAGCACTACAAAACAGAGTAAGTATAGACGTATGCTACTAAACATGGCCGTAAAGTTAAGGCAATCGAGCATTCGTAAAACTTCAATTTGATTTAGGTGGACGTGTAAATGTCCCATTTTGCATTACATGAATAAATCGAATTATTTCGAATAACATGATTAAACTTTCATTTATAAAGCATAAATTTTAATCTCATCCACTTTTAACTGATAATATTGAGATGAATACTGAATACGCATCGTATGGGTGCCTGTATTTAGTAAAGATGTTCTTAATTTTTGCCAGGTTGTGGAGGTTTGTTGCGTTTCAATTAGGGAAGGAACACTTTGTTGAACACCATCAATAAATATACTTGGTAAAATGTTTTGAGATCCTGCATAATAAGTTGATTGCCAAAATTCTACATATCCAGTACTTGGCAATTCGAAATCAAATTCAACATAGTGCGTTCCTATGGCATTTCCATAAAGTCCCCCCAGGCTATTATCGGGAGCCACAAAGCAACTTCCTGCATATCCATTTGTGGAAATTGTCCATGCTGCCGAATTACCGCTCAATGCCATATAAAGGGAATTTATATTTGCAAGTGAACTACAATCGTTGGCTGAAATCAACGTTCCAATTGGATTAGCTGGAAGTGTAATGATAACATCATCAAAGGATGTTGCGCACGAACCTTCAATGCTCCAGCGAAGCTCATAGCTTGTGCCGGCTGTACCATAAAACACAGTATTGGGCTGTGCAGAGTTTTGCAAGATACCACCTGAGCCCGTAATTATCGACCAATTACCTGTTTCGTTTGCACTTGGAATATTTCCATTTAATGTAACCGATAAACCAGTGGGCGTCTGATCGGAGCCTGCATTGGCAGGTGTGGGCTGTGGGAATAAAAGTGCAGCTGGCAATGAAGATGTAGCACTATTAAATGATCCGGCTTTTGCATAGATTGAATAATAAACATCAGCGCAAGATGATAATTCATTGGCGTCTAAAACAGAAGGATCTACAAAATTCAAATTATCTTTAGGCAATTCGATTCGCTCTTCTACTCCATTTTTGCTTTTGCTTAGCACAAATCCATCGATCAAAGAATTGGTTTGTGTCCAATTTAGCACAAGGCTATTGCTGCTATTTATAGTGTAGGTAAAATCAACAGGCATCCAAGATTCTGGGGGCGTTTGCGAATCGTATGGATTTAAAAACTCCCGTTTGCATGAAGTTAGACCCAAAGCTAGAACTATGAAAATTCCGATACTCCGCATACTTTACATTTTTAACGTAAACACCATTCCTGCACCATGGCCTACAGGCAATGTAGCCAAACCCCATTCTTTCTTTAGCCGATTTAGTTTTTTTGAACTTGTTATCGTTGGAATGAGCGAAAGTGCAGCCGCCCCAAAGAAAATAGGATACATTTTATCGGCGAATGAAACGCGTTCGCGCAGCGCATCGGCATCGGTTGTAGTCGTTTTATAGGCCGCGTAGGCTGTATTCGCATCGTACACAAAATATCCACCCACGAGCGTTGAAGCAATGGCAATCGATCCAAAAATGGTTTTCGTTAATTTGATAGGACGCATAATGCGCGAATAATTGCGCAGCGAAGCGTTGATGTCTTTCTGATCGCCATCCTTCAATGCAATCGAATAGCGCTCCTCTTTATACCCTTTCTTTCGCAGTTCGAGTTCATAATCGCCAATTTCGAGGTTTTGCTTAAATGGACTGGTTCCTGCAAATTTTCCATTTAGGTACACTTCCAGTTTTCGGGTGATCCAGACACTTTAAGCTCGCCTTGCATAGGAACCAGGGCGATGTTAATCGATTCGTTCTGACCGGCCGTTAAGAATAGTTTACGTTCTGAAGGCCGATGTTTAGGCGCTTCAACTTTCACGGCATACTCGCCTGGCGTTAATCCTTTGTCGACACCTGTAAAGCGAACCGTACCCGAGCCCTGCGGTATGTTGTTTAAGCTTACCGATGCATGTTCGGGTTTTGCTTTGATTTCGAGGTTTGCCCAGGCGGGCTTTAGGGTTAACGAGAAGTTATTGAGTTGATCGGGCTTTACATCGAGTAAAGTATCCAAATCGAGGTAACGCTCTTTTTTTAGGCTGATTTTGTTTACCCCTGCCTGAATTTCCTGCGTGAAAGGCGTCTTGTTTACCAATTGCAAATCGTTGATAAAAATAGAACAGCCTGCAGGATCAGATTGCAGGCCCATGGTGCCTTTTAGCTTTGAAAGTAACGAAGCTTTTTCCTCAATTTTATAATAAAAAATATCCTTATTTAAATCATTGCTA
>JBKCFX010000591.1:0-2905 GCA_046303595.1 Bacteroidia bacterium | reverse complement strand
ACGGGTTTTCCGTAATGGCAATACAATCCGCTACCAACAGCTTTAAGTTCGGTATCGAGACGCTCAATCTCGCCATGAATAAACGAAACACGCGCATCGTCGCGGTCTTCCAGTTTGTTTAAAATGTCTATATCAAAAATAAATACAGGCAGTACCGGCTTATCGCTTTGAAGCGCATGCCATAAGCCGGCATTATCTTCGAGCCGTAAATCGCGGCGAAACCAAAATATGTTTACGGCATCTTTCATGGCTCAAGTTTTTCGGGTTTCCGATCGGGTTTTGCGTAACTAAAACGTGCCACTTGCTGCAGGGATGCATAATCGTCGAGCCCGCATACCGCCAAACTCTTTCCGCTATAATGATTCACCGAACCATCGCTGCGCAGGCGCTCATCTTCAATGTCAATCCATTTAATCGCACCTACAACGAGGATTGTACCGTTCGAAACAATAGGAAATTCTTCCTTCAATTGGCAAATCGCTTTGATATGCGCATGTTTTACAGTTGGCGCAAGGTAGTCGGTGTGAAATTCAGGCTCTAAGCCCACAGCGTCGAACTCTGAAATATCTGCACCGTATCGTGCACTAGTTTGGTGCACCTGCTCGGCAAATTCGCTCGGCAGTAGATTCAACGAAAACCAGCCTGTTTCGCGGATGTTTGTTAAGGTATGGCGCTCCACAGAATCGGGCCGAAACAAAATGCCACAAAGCGGAGGGCTGGCTCCTACATGCACTATCTGACTAAAAACTGCAAGATTAGTTTTCCCATGAGCATTGCTTGTTGCAATTAAGACTGCAGGACGAGCGCCCAATAAAGAGTTGACTAAATTTTTACGGTAACGTTCGTCCAGCTCTTTGAAGCGCTGTTCACTAAATGAGGGCATTATGCAAGTAATTTTAACGAACCCATTCCGCCATCGGCATGGAGCACCTGACCGGTAATCCAGCTTCCGTTATCGCTTAACAAAAATGCCGAAAGTGCGGCAATGTCCAAGGCTGTTCCAATGCGGCCAATTGGGTGACGCTTGTTTGAATTATCGCGTTTTTCGGGGGTATTGAGCAGCTTTTCGGCAAGTGGGGTGTCGGTTAATGAAGGAGCAATAGCATTAAATCGGATACCGTTTGCGGCATATTCGGCAGCGAGCGAGCGCGTGAGTCCTTCGATAGCTCCTTTCGAGGCGGCCACCGAGGCGTGAAAAGGCATTCCCGTTTGTACGGCAACGGTCGAATACAACACTACCGAAGCGCTGCCTGCTTTTTTCAATCCGCCGATGCAGGCCTGAATAAGCTGCACGGCTCCCATTACGTTTACCGAAAAATCTTGCATAAACACTTCGGGCTTCATGCGGTGAAAGGGCATTAGCTGGATGCTGCCGGGGCAATAGGCCAGGCCGTGAATGGTATCGGGTAAATGTTCAGCAGCAACAGAGGCTTGGCTCAAATCCGCTTCAATAAAATGAAGATTTGGATGGTACGGCAATTCGCGCTTGTTGCGGGCAATTACCCATACCGAATGGTCTTGTTCAAGACATATATCGACCAATGCACGGCCAACGCCGCTCGAACCACCCGCAATAACTAAATTTTTCATCCTTGTAAACCGAGGTACGTAAAGAATTCTTTTTTACGGTTTTCGTCGCCAAATGCCCCGCTAAAATGAGAGGTAACGGTGCGCGAATTGATGTCTTCGACCCCGCGCGATGATACGCAAAGATGCACCGCATCAATTACCACAGCCACATCGGTTGTTCCGAGCACTTTTTTGAGTTCCTCGGCAATCTGAACAGTGAGGCGCTCCTGCACCTGCGGGCGTTTCGCAAAATAGTGCACTATGCGGTTAATCTTGCTCAAGCCAATTACGCTGCCGTTAGAAATATAAGCCACATGTGCTTTCCCCATAATCGGCACGAAATGATGTTCGCAGTTCGAATAAAAGGTAATATCCTTTTCGACAAGCATTTCGCTGTACTTGTACTTGTTTTCAAAAAGGGCAATGCTCGGTTTATTGGCCGGATTGAGACCGGAGAAAATTTCCTTAACATACATTTTGGCCACCCTTCGTGGTGTTCCTCGCAGACTATCGTCGGTGAGGTCGAGGCCGAGCGTGAGCATAATTTCGCGAAAATGCTTTTCGATGCGATCTATTTTATCGGTATCGCTTAAAGCAAAAGCATCAGCACGTAAGGGCGTATCAACGGAGGTGCTGATGTGTTCATCGCCAATTAAATCAATGAGGTTGATTTCATTGTCCGTCGTATTCAACAAAATTTCGTTCGGTTTCATACAATCTTATTTTTAGGGTGTAACGTGTATCGAGGCGAGAACGGAGGCGCTTCCAGATGACTACGGCAATGTTTTCGGCGGTGGGATTGAGATCTTTAAACTCGGGTACATCGAGGTTGAGGTTTCGGTGGTCGTACCGCTCGGTAACCTCTTCCTTGATGATGTCGCTCAATATTTTCATATCGATAACGTAGCCCGTTTTAGGATCAATTTGGCCGCGCACTTCCACAATTAAATCGTAGTTGTGACCGTGATAATTGGGGTTGTTGCACTTGCCGAATACGGTTTGATTTAGTTCATCAGACCATTCGGGATTGTGCAGGCGGTGCGCCGCATTAAAGCGCTCTTTTCGAAATACACTTACATTCATGAGATAGTTTTAACATGAAAAGCCCGATTTTGTTTAATTGATTCGTTAAAAAGATAAACAGTTTGCGCGTTTGGGTGTTTTTTAAGGGTGTTGGTACAGAATCCTGTTCGTTTTTTTAAGTCGAGTTCAAATGAGCATTTGCTTGATTTTTATGATGTTATTGTGGTTGGAGGCGGCCTCGCCGGATTAACCACTGCAGCAATAACTGCCAAGAGCGGTAAACGGGTTTTGTTGCTTGAGCGAAATTATATAC
>JBKCFX010000590.1:0-4796 GCA_046303595.1 Bacteroidia bacterium | reverse complement strand
TTGGGAGTTTATACAGCTAAATTGAAGAGAGACTGAATCGGTTTCGGTTTTGTTTATTTGAATGGCTTTGATTTAAAAACGATGAGAATAATGCTGTAGCTATGAGTATTGCCATTTATTTTCACTTTTGCAACAAACATTAAGGGGTAGGGTTTTATAAATCCGATTTCGCATGTGGGTGTTGATGCAAATTCCAATTTCGTATTTGTATGTATAGGTTGTTTTGATTGCGCCAGGGATTGAAGGGGAAAGCCCGCAGGCCCTATGCGCGTAGCGATCTGGGCCGAGGACTTGAACCGGAAAGCCCGCCCGTGGCGCCCAAAAAATTGAAAACCTATTTTTACCGCACTTGAATTTTCGAAATACCAGTTTTGTTTCCATGCAGTAGTGAATTTGTTTTACCAAACTACATCACAGTGCCATGTATTTTATATGCAAACTCGGTAAGTCATTAGCAATTTAAGGCTCCAATTCCACTAATTGTATAAACGAAGCGTGTTTTTTTTTAATTTATTGAAATTCAGTATAATATTATTTTTCATCGCTTCCAGGATGCGTAATTGCTCCTTCTTTCTTTGCGCGAATAACCTTTCCTTCATGGCTGTGAATGGCATATCCCTCTTGCTTCCAACTATCGAAGCCGTTCTCCAAAATTTTTACATTTAGGAAACCTTTCTTGATCAGCCATTCTGCAGCTTCCCGGCTCCGAGACCCTCCGGCGCAATACAAAAACACCGGTTCCATCTTGTAAAATCGTTCCGCCAGTTTTTCAATTTCGGGTCCCGGCCATTCGGCATGCCTTGCTCCTTTTATTAGGCCATCTTTTAATTCTGACTCCGACCGTAAATCGATCAATACCCCACGCTCATGAATTAATTTAGTTTCAAAGGCTTTGTTGTCGAGAACCTCGATGCGCCCTTTACCCACATCTTGTGCAGCTAAATTGTTAATAATCAATATTACATATACTAATAAGTACACCTTAATTCGATGTGTGACATTATTTCGCATTTCCATTTCTTTATTTTCAAATCTACAAGGGTTAACCATGAAAACACAATTTTATTTTTCCAATAGTAAACATACCATTGTTTATTTCTATTACTTCATTTTTCGACATGTTACTAGCAAGTACACATCTTGTTAATTATTTCTCACTCATATTTGCAAAATCACATTGAATTCAGTCGTGGATATAATTTTTTGCCTTTCTTACGATGTTTTCATAGTGTCGAAAATACACTTATATTCGTAGCATGAATTCAGAGAATCGAATTAACCGCATCGGTATTCTTACTTCGGGTGGCGATGCACCCGGAATGAACGCTGCCATTCGAGCAGTGGTGCGGGCTTGTATGTTTTACAAAATTGATGCGGTAGGCATTTACCGCGGTTATGACGGACTCATCGCCAACGACATGAAAACGCTCGATAGTCGTTCGGTGGCGAGCATTATTCACCGCGGTGGCACGATATTGAAATCGGCGCGCAGCATGGAGTTTAAGACGCCCGAAGGCCGCATCAAAGCTGCCGAAAACTGCCGAATAGCCGGAACCGATGCGTTGGTGGTTATTGGCGGCGATGGTACATTTCGCGGTGGAATGATTTTCGAACAAGAACACGGCATTCCGGTGGTTGGTTTGCCGGGGACCATCGACAACGATTTAAATGGAACTGATTTTACCATTGGCTACGATACTGCAGTAAACACCGCCGCGCATGCCATCGATAAAATCCGCGATACAGCTTCTTCGCATAACCGACTGTTTTTTATTGAAGTGATGGGCCGCGATTCCGGACAAATCGCTATGCGCGCCTCCATCGCAGCCGGCGCCGAAGCAACAATGATTCCCGAAAAGCCCATTGGCGTGGAAGAGTTAATCCAGATTCTCGAAAAAGGTGCAGGCCGCAAAAAATCATCGAGCCTCGTTGTAGTAGCCGAAGGCGGAAAACCCGGGCATTCTATCGAACTGGCAAAAGAAGTTACCGATCGCTTTGAATATTACGATACGAAGGTTACCATCCTCGGACATTTGTTGCGCGGTGGATCGCCAACCGTTTCGGATCGTGTTTTGGCAAGCAGGCTGGGCGTTGTAGCGGTCGAATATTTATTGAAAGGGATTTCGGGCGGAATGATTGGGATTGTCAACAATCGGATTAATTTTACACCCTTTGCCGAAGCTACAGGCAATGTGAGCAATTTCGATGACGAAATGATGCGCATCGCCTCAATCCTCTCGGTGTAAATGGTATGGAGAAAATTTCCGGAGAGAATCATTATATATTTACGGATGCAGTGGCCGAAATGCTCAATTTCAGTCCGCTTGAACAGCGCATCTACCTATCGGGCGGTGAACTGAAACAGTGGAATGGACTGCAACAAGATGTTTATTCGCCGGTTTGCCGCATCGAAAACGGAATCGAGAAACCAGTATTTCTGGGCAGCGTTCCTCAACTTGATGAAGCCGCCGCACTTGAAGTTTTGCAAGATGCCCAACAAGCCTGGGATTTAGGTCGCGGCGAATGGCCGGTGATGCGTGTGCGCGATCGCATTCTTGCTGTCGAGAAATTCCTGCAACGCTTTATTGAAACGCGCGAGCAGGTTGTGGTGTGGATGATGCTCGAAATCGGAAAGAATAGGGCAGATGCCGAGTTCGAATTCGACCGCACGTCCGAATACATCAGCGACACCATCGAAGCCGTAAAAAAACTGGACCGCGAATGTTCTAATCTCGAACACGAAAGCGGCATTCTTGCTCAGATTCGTCGCGGACCGCTGGGCGTTGTGCTCTGTATGGGGCCTTACAATTATCCGCTGAACGAGAGTTTTGCCACGCTCATTCCGGCGCTCATAATGGGAAATACCGTGGTGTTCAAGCCTGCGCGTTACGGAATTTTATTGCTCGAGCCACTTATTGAAGCATTTCGAATTTCCTTTCCCAAAGGCGTTGTGAATTTCCTTTACGGCGATGGAAAAGTCGTTGTAAAAGCCATCATGGAAACCGGTAAAGTAGATGTGTTGGCTTTCATCGGTTCGAGCAAAACGGCCATCGAAATCAAGAAGCTTCACCCGCGGCCCAACCGTTTGCGTTCGGTGCTCGGACTCGATGCGAAAAATCCGGCCATCATTTTACCCGATGCCGAACTCGAATCAGCTGTTTCAGAATGTGTAAATGGAGCATTAGCTTTCAATGGGCAACGATGCACCGCCTTGAAAATTATCTTCGTGCACGAATCGCGTGTAGAAGAGTTTCTGCAGCGCTTCACCGCCAAAGTTGATGCACTCAAAGCCGGATTGCCTTGGGAAAAGGATGCATACATCACACCGTTGCCTGAAACTGGAAAAATTGAATTTCTCGATGCATTAATTGCTGATGCAACGGGCAAAGGTGCTTCTATTCAAAACAAGCGTGCGGGGAAAATCTCGAATAACTTCATGTTCCCGGCGGTGCTTTATCCGGTAAACGCTTCGATGCGCATTTATCACGAAGAGCAGTTCGGTCCCATTGTACCGGTTTGCACATTCACCCATACCGATGAAGTGCTGCATTACATTACCAATAGCAATTATGGGCAACAAGTAAGTGTTTTTGGCACCTCGCCCGAACAAATTGCACAACTAATCGATCCATTGGTAAATCAGGTTTGCCGCGTTAACATCAACACAAAATGCCAGCGTGGTCCCGATGTGTTTCCATTCAACGGACGAAAAGATTCGGCCGAAGGAACGCTCAGTGTGGGCGATGCCTTGCGTGTATTTTCAATCCGAACCATGGTTGCCACGCGCGAAACGCCCGAAAACAGAGCTTTATTTTCACAAATCTTAGAGGAACGGATGAGCCATTTTTTATCCGATCAATACCTCATCTAACTTTCACAAACACGAAACAATATGTTACTAATTGCCGATAGCGGTTCTACCAAATGCGACTGGATGCTGATTCAGGACAATGCCGAATCGCTCAGTTTCAGTACCATGGGATTTAATCCCTATTTCCACAACGAAGCGGTTATTTCGAATGCCATTCGCCAAAATACCGCCATGTGCAACTTTGCCGATCAGGTTACCATGCTGTTTTTATACAGCGCCGGTTGTTCGAGCAAAGAATTGAAACTGGTAGTAGAACGGGCATTGCGTTCGGTATTCCCCAAAGCCAATATTTACGTAGATCACGATTTAATCGGAGCTGCTTTTGCAACCTGGGACGATACGCCGGCCATCACTGGAATTTTGGGCACCGGTTCCAATTCATGCTTTTTCGATGGCGATATTGTGAAGCAGGCGAATAATGGATTGGGATTGGGCTACATTTTAGGGGATGAAGGATCGGGCAGTTGGTACGGTAAAATTTTATTGCGCCAATATTTGGCCAATGCACTGCCCGAAGAATTGCATACCATTCTACGCGACGAATACACGTTAGACCGCCAGACCATTGTTGAAGGCGTTTACATGAAGCCGCATGCAAATGTGTATTTGGCCTCGTTCATGAAAGTTCTTTCAGACAACAAGGAGAACGATTGGGTGCAGGAAATTGTGAATAAAGGCATGGCTGAATTCCTCAAAACGCATGTGCAGGTTTATAAGAATTACCAACGTGTTCCCACACACATGATAGGTTCGATAGCCTACAATTTCGAGGATAATCTACGAAAGGTTGGCGCAACAATGGGTGTGCAGGTGGGAACGATTATTCAGAAGCCGATTTTTGGTTTGGTGAATTACCACATGAAACATCATTTTCAGAAGAAATAAGAAGAACTGCACTGCATGAACAAGCAGGATATGTCGAAAA
>JBKCFX010000589.1:0-2942 GCA_046303595.1 Bacteroidia bacterium | reverse complement strand
GTAATGTTCATAGAAACACTATAATCATTGCGGCTTAGTTCATACAAATAATCACCCCCATCAAGATTTTCGAACATCATAACATCTTCTGAAGTTCCATTGCTGATGATTTGTCCTTCAGCATTGCTTAAGGTGTAATTCCAGATACCGGCTTGCGATTCGAGCGTTATTTTTCCATCAAAGCCTGTGCATGTCTCTCCTTCAGCCATAAATACTGTTGGCTTGCTGAAACGAATGCGGAATCGATTCGAATTGCTCATTTGTGCATTCCCTTCAAAGCTATAAGCTCCTTCACGTAGATTGTGCACTGCGCCGGTTTCCATATCCTCGAGGAATACCAAAACCGAAGCATCAATATTATCGATTCCCGAAATTTGAATTTGATGCGTTGTAGGCTGTGTAGCATTTACCGAAAGTGGAATCAACTGCGAAGCATCGATTGCCGGCCAAGCCTGGATCGCATAGAAGTTATTGTTAAGTACTGTCGAAAGCGATAAATCTGAATTCACGTACATTCTTGCCGCATCATAATTCAAATCATACCCATTTGTAGCTTCGGGCAAGAAAGCCAACATGGCTTCGCTTGTGCCGGCAGCACCTTGGGTTAATGAAATCCACACGCGCTTGAGGGTTGAATTTTCTTCAAAGAATGTGGCTGCATTGGCATTACGCATGGCGTTGTTGAAGGTGAAGGTATTTGAGGTAGTTGCACCCTCAACAAAGAACGACTGGCCTGCAGCAATTTGTCCGGTCCAGGTGGCACCGTTACCACCCGATGCACCTAATGTATTCACCACCACGTAATCGGCAGGGTCAAAACCTGAACCTGCAGAATTATCGTCGTCCCAGAAGTGAAGTGCCGGAACAATCTGTCCGCTGTTGGTTGTAAAAATTGACGAAGCACTTACCGAAGAAGGATAAGGATTTCCTACCAGATTAAATTTAGTAAAGGCATTACCGGTTAATGGCAGTGCAAGTGTTCCTTCGTAAGGCACGCCAGTAAATGTTACCAGGCCGGCATTTGTAGAGATATAGCCTTTACCTTGAGCCATGGTTGTAGCGGTGGTCACGGGTGTCCAACACGGCAACAATCCTGTTTGTGTGCTACCTGTTGCCAATAAGGGATTGAAGGTATAGGCATTGGTGCCGCTTAACGAACCCATGATAATACTCGCAGTGGCATTAACTACAGGCGACGACCAATAATTATATTCAGCACTTGGGTAAACTGTGGTAGTACCTTGACGACGATACTGGATGGCTCCGGTTACGGTTCCGCTGCACGCGGTTGCACCATCCAAGGTTCCGGCTCCGTGCAATAGCACCGCACCCGAATTGAATATAACATTGTTGTTTGCTGCGAGTGTACCGCCCAACATACGCATCTTGCCCGAAACCGACAAACGACCCGAAGCAGCAATGGTGAATGGGAAGCCGGTACCTGCTGTGGTATTAATATCTATATCCTTGCAGAAAATACGTCCGCCCCCGTTAATTACTACCGAGGGTGTATAGGTTGCGTTTGTGTTGTTGGTTGTAGCAATCAAACGACCGGTCATATTTAACGTACCATTTACTGTTAAAATACCGCCGCGCTCGCCTACACTTGCACCATCCAGGCCATCAATTGCTAAATCGCCTAAAAAGCCTCCAGTTGCGGTAAGATTCAATGATTTCAAAATGTTAATGGTTACATTAAAATTGGTATTGTCAACATTGTTGAAAACCGCAGCTCCAGCAAAAGTGGCATTTACGTTACTATTAATTATCAATGTTGAAGTGGCATTCGTAGTTGCGTTTTTACGAATTCGAGAAACGTTATTTGTACCAGCACCACTCCAAGTAACAGTGGTTCCTTCGATGTTAAATGAAATACCATCGTTAACAATAGAACCCAATATTCCATTATTGATAATTGAAGAACCATTGATATTTAAATAAATGTTTGTGGTTGACCCGGCTGTTACAATGCCTCCTGAATTAATCGTCAAATTAAACAGGTTGACATTTGAAGTTGAAAAAGTTACCGTGTGGCCATTTTGTACCACAACCGATGTATTCACGGTAAACCCGCCTACTGAAGCAGCTGTAACTCCAGGTCCTGTGGGGGTTAACGACCAAATTGCTCCGGATGCCGCAACACCGGATGCCACTGAATAAAATGTTGGATTTAGAGGCGTAGCGCTAACCTGTAAACCGCTCGACCAGGCCGTGCCCTTGCGCACAAAAACTTTGAAAAAGTAATTGGTACTTGCAGTTAAGCCCGTGATAACCTGCGGAGATGCTGTACCGTAATAAACCACACGGCCGCCTCCCGTAAATGCCGGTGCAGTGCCATAGTTCAAGTTAGATGAATATACCGTACCGCTTGGCACTCCGGTAATGTTAGATGTATGGGCAACAACTAATATTTGATCGAAACAACCAGGATTGGTCCAGCTTACTTGCACAGTTGGTGCACCGCTAGATGCAGTCAAACCAGTAACGTTGGCCAATGTACCAGCAACGATAGTTTTAGAAGTGCCTGCTACCGGTGTACCTGTTTTATTTGCTTGAGTATAGGTTATTGCCGTTAGTGGCGTACTTGCAATATTTAATGTAGCTCCAATGCTGGCACATCCGGAAACCGATGAAGTAACAAATAAATAGCGTGTACCAATAGGAACAATCTGTCCTAAACCTGTGAAAGCAAGAGATTGACCGGCACCGGTGCTAGTGGTAATTGTACCTAGAAGATTATCTCCTCCATCAAGAGTACCATCGGTTGAAAAATAAAGTTTAAAATCTGAAATGTCTGAACCGGTATAACTACCAGCAGTTGTAAACGTTGCACCTGTAAGAGTTGCAGCACTTGTGCTTACATCAAGTTGAACACGATAAAGCGGAGCGTCAACTACGCCTTGCGCTGCTGTGGCTGCTCCCGGTGTAGTAAAAGTGTGTGC
>JBKCFX010000588.1:0-1840 GCA_046303595.1 Bacteroidia bacterium | reverse complement strand
CCGATGTGTTGGGCAAATCGGTATACCGATCCTTGCCAAATACATTCTCGAGTTTCACCGATTGATGTCCTAATTTATACTTGCCATCGGGCGAAATCATGCGATCAGCCACCCGATCGCCAACTGAGTCGAGTTGTAAGGCATCGCCACCTTTGAGGGCAATCTGAAAAAGCTCTGATCTATTCTTCCCGCTTGCCAAATCGGTACGGCTCACCTTGTATACCAACGACTGCCCATCTTTGGTAATGCCCACAGCGCTTACACGCCCCATTTTCCAAAGCATTTCGATGGTTAAAGGCGATTGGGCAAAGATGCCGCACGTTAGAAATAAAAAGGGGAGGATGCGTAATGTTTTCATGGAATAAATTTGAGCGTCCGAAGATACATAAAAGCTTCAGTTTTGCGACTTTTCTTTCGATTTAACGGGCACTGCCGAAACCAGATAAACGCCCGAAAATACCAGAAAAGCTGCAAGAATGAACGAAGGATGCAAGCTATCCTTGCCCATCGACAAAGCAATTGAGGAAGCAATAAAAGGCTGTGAATACACATAGGCACTCACAACCGATGCACTCACCGAAACAAGTGCATAGGCATTGAGCAGGTAGGCAAGAAACGTGGTACCAATTACAATAAATCCTACCAGGTAAAGAATATGATCGGGCATTAAATTCCAATTCACCGCATTATACTGCCCAATTCCAAAGGGAGCTACCATAAGCAAGCCGGGAAGAAATACCCAGTTCATTACCGTAATAACGCGGTATTTCGCCATGAGCTTGCGCACCAATACCAAATAAAGCGAATACGAAAGTGCATTGATCAGAATGAAAAAATTACCCAGCGGTATATTGGTTCCTCCGCCTGCTGAATCACGTTGAACGAGCAAAACCAATGCGCCAAGCAGCCCCAGAACAATACCACATATTTTACGCCAAGTAATGGCTTCTCGTGCTATTAGTGCCGCAGCCAGGAGCACAAGCACAGGATTCGCTGTTAGGATAATGGATGCTTGAATGGGTGTGGTAAGGCTTAACCCTTCAAAAAACATGAGTTGGTTAATTGCAACTCCAGTAGCAGCACAACTTAAAAAACGCGTTGTATCTTCACGTCTGGGCCACTCTGGTTTGAATACCCATAGCATTCCAAATAAAACCACCGCGCCGCACACGCGGATTAAAATCATGCCCGATGGCCCGATCCAATATGGAACTACTTCCTTGGCTAACGAATAATTGGCACCATAGATGAGGTTGGCGCCCAGCAGGGCTAAGTGGGCTTTTACGTTATTGCTCATCGGGCTGCGAATTTACAAGGTCTTCGATACAACTCATGTGGTGTAGTTTGAAATGATTCAAACTTGTTCAACAAAGCTCGCGAAGTGAACGCTGTGTTGATCGGTTGATAAAGCTACCATTCGAAAAGGTGAGGATAGATTTACAAAGTCACTTCCTAAGAGCGCTAGTTTAGATGGCGCAAAGGCGCCAACTGTATTTTGATTGAAAATTTCAGCCCTTGCGTTTGTTCTTAGATGCTTTTCTACTACTTTTACAAACGATTAGGTTTTGACCTAATTTATTCATTTACAGAAATTTAAAATTCTTCACTATGGCTTTTGACCTCGAGATGATTCGTAGCGTGTATGCTCGATTTGGCGAACGTGTCGAAGCGGCGCGGAAAATTACCGGACGACCGCTTACGCTTTCAGAAAAAATTCTTTACGCCCACCTTTGGGAAGGAGAAGCTACAACGGCATCAGAGCGCGGTAAATCATACGTCGATTTTGCGCCAGACCGCGTTGCCATGCAAGATGCAACTGCTCAAATGGCACTTTTGCAAT
>JBKCFX010000587.1:0-5254 GCA_046303595.1 Bacteroidia bacterium | reverse complement strand
GTAAAGGATGTGCACTTGGGTACACGTTGTGTATTTGAGCAACCAATTGAATTACAGCGAGGGCAGTATCGATTCGCATTGTACAATTTATCACGACACCACAACTTTTTGACTGAAATAAATAACTACCTCTAATTTATGAAACATGTTTTTCTTTTGTTGAGTTTGCTTTCTGCGAATGCTGCTTTTTCGATTGATCGTTTTGTTGATCCGAATTTGTCGAGTGGAAATGGTACAACTTTGTTTACGACAATTACATCAGCAGTAAACGCTGCTTTGGATGGTGATCGCATTTTAATTAATGGAAATACATTTAACGAAGCTGCTTTAACCTTAAATAAGTCGTTAAAAATATTACCGTATGTTCCAGGAACAGTAATAAATTTCAATCAAAGTATCACTATTATTGGTTTTCCGGGTATGAATATTGAAATAACCGGACTCAATATCGGAAATTACTCTTTTTTTTCCTCATTGATTAACGGAGGAATGTTGTCGAATCGAGCAAAAGTTAGTTTCATTGATTGTGCTGGAACTGAGATCAATTTTCCGCATGAATTCTATTATGTAAATGTACTTGGTTGTAATCTTTCAAATGGAATATCAATATGTCATGGTGCCATAGTTGGAAATACAACAAAATATATAGTATTACTAGACGAAACTCAAAATAATCCAAATACAATAGAGAAAATGCTCATTTTAAATAACAACGTTACCTATATGATTGGTGTTTTTAATAATGATTATCCTTTTTTTATTGCCAATAATTCATTGAGAGATTTATCAGTAATTAGGTGGAATGCTAATGTATCTTTGGAAAATAAAATTATTAACAATGATTTTAAAAATGATGCAACAATTAATTTTTCTTCCGTCAATGTTCCTTATTACAATATTATATTCTCGAGTAATAAATTCATAGATGCTTTTTTGGGTGTATCAGCAAGTGACTGTTGGCCTAATAATTCAAACTTAAATGGAAATTATAATGAAACTCCAGTAAGCACTGTAGGTAATAATTACAATTACAATGAATGGTTTCCTACATGGAATTGGTGTTGTAATGGGCCTTCTGGCTGGTACTGTGCAAATTGGCCCAGTTGTTCAACGGAGCCTACGCGGCCTCCTAGTTTTATGTGTTATCAATGGACTACCAATGGTTCTTCTAAGTGGCCAAATTTTAATGCGAATGGTTTTTTTGAATGGACATATAACGGGATAGATTTCGCAGGGATACCTTCTACTCCAACAATTTTGAATTTCAATAAAATCATTGGTCCAGCTAATCCGATCAATGGTGGCAAGCCTACTCATGATTATTACGATTTGGATTTAACTGTAAACGATAGAGGAATAAATGGTGGACCATATTCATCAATTAATTTTTATCAGGGAATAGGTTTAACTAAAGCAAAAGTGTTTTATCTCGATATGGCTGTAGATTTATTTAGTGATATTGAATTAAATATTAAAGCAAATGCAGTGCATTGCAATGCTTCAGGCGGCGCTAATGGTACGGGCCTAAATATTACGGGTGCGGAGTATTTTTTTGGCACTTTCGACCCTGGACAAGGAAATGGAACAGCTATTTTTGCAAATGATAACAATTTTGACAATGGTATTGAAAATTTGTTCCGATCGCAAGCTACATGGGGTGAATTATCTAATCCTACTTTGTTTAATATTCGAGTTAAAGATGCTAATGGAAATTGGGGGCCTGTATTTAAAAGAACTGTTTTTCCATATGGATCTTATCCTAATGCTCAATTAATCGAACAAGGAGATTCAGTAAATATTTGCCCAAATTCAGCGGTTACTCTCACATACAATGGTCCAAATGGTTATACGCCTACTTGGTTTAACGGCTCAAATGCCAATTCTGTCACCTTTATTCCTGAAGCCTCAGGTTATTACAATGTTAGTGCTTTACTTGGGAATAGTACATATATTGATAGTATTTATGTGGATTTTATTTTAACTCCAACTCCTACAGTTAGTCCTAGTGATTCAATATTAGTTTGTTCTTCAAGTACTATAGTTTTAAGTACGTCTATTCTACCAAATACATCATTGCAATGGTTTTTGAATTCTAATCCAATTGCTGGCGCAATTAATAATACTTACCTGCCAACACAACCAGGCGTCTACTATGTTAGAACTACATCCACATTGACGGGGTGCGCAGGCCAATCAGACAACATTACTTTATTTTCTACATTCTCTATTTCAGCCAATGGTTCAACCACATCTACTTGCTCTAGTCCGGTTACATTATTTGCTCCTGGTATTAATGGAGCGATATATCAATGGAAAATAAATGGGAGCAATATATCAGGCGCTACATTTGAAACTTACATACCTTCTCAGTCGGGGACATATTCAGTAACAATTTCTTCTGGTAATTGCATCACAAATTCTCAAACGATTTTAGTTACATACATTGATGCGCCTTTAACGCCAACCATCACTTCAAGCGGCCCTACAACCTTTTGTGCCGGAGGCTCAGTAACATTAACTTCATCGAGCACAACTGGCAATACCTGGTCGAATGGTCAAACATCACAATCGATCACTGTTTCTCAGGGCGGCAATTATTCTGTTTCGGTATCGAGTGGTAATTGTAGTGCAACGTCAATTCCTTCGGTGGTTGCTGTTAATGCTGCACCGGCAACGCCAACTATAAGTGCAAATGGCCCAACAACTTTCTGCACCGGAGGCTCAGTTACATTAACATCATCGAGCGCAACGGGCAATACTTGGTCGAATGGCCAAACATCGCAATCAATTACCGTATATCAAGCAGGAAATTATTCTGTTTCCGTTTCGAATGGGAGTTGTAGTGCAAATTCTGTTGTAATTCCAGTATTTGTTGTAGAGGGAATTTCTATTATTTTACAGCCAGAAGATCAGATAGTCTTTGAAAACGAGTCAGCATTTTTCGCTGTTGAAACTTCTGGCTCAGGCATATTCTATCAATGGCAAATAAACAACGGGAGTGGTTTTCAAGATATTTTAGACGGAGGCCAATTTGCTGGTGCTAATTCAGCAACTCTTACGATTTCAGATATTGTTTCTCAAAATAATAATCAAGCGTTTCGATGTGTATTAACTGATGGTTTTTGTTCAGACACCACCTTGAGTGGCATTCTTACTGTTGAATCTTCAGTTGGTTTTTTAGTCTCTTCTCCTAACATAGCCATTTATCCTAATCCTGCAGTTGATATATTGTTTATTGATTTCTCTAAAAACAATTTTGATTATGGCTGCAAGCTCTCAATATTGAATTCAATGGGCAAGTTGGTTTATGTTAATTCTATCACAAGTGAAGTAAAGCAGGTCGATATTTCAGAGTGGGCAAGTGGAGTTTATTTTATTCAAATTTGGAATGCAGAGAATGCAGAAATTTCGTCTCGAAAAATTGTAATTGAATAAAATACATCTCTGCAATTTCTTGCATCATGAGATTATGGCTTTTTATCTAAGCGCGTTAGTTTGACATTGGTTGTCTTTTAAGCTTTGGTCATTCCGAGGAATCTTATATCCTTTCGGTTTTTCCAGCTGATAAATCCATTCAATACCCCCGCGCTTTATACGGGATTTTCTCCATCACTGCGGCTTCAACGCTAAAGAATCCAAACTCTTCGCACACTTTTCCGCTGATGCGGTACATCCCGCGACCGCGAAAGGGGAAACGCGCTATGACCGGCGGAAAATGAACCGTGTCGAAGAAATAGCCCCGCTCATCTACAAATGTGGCAAAATTCATTCGCTCGCCTTTTACCGTTCGGGTATCTTTTACGGCCACTACAGCACCCAGCAGTTCCACAGCCTGTCCTTTTCTTGAAGGTAGTTCGCTTGCCATGCTGAAATTCCCTTTGGGCCGTTCAATTAACTCAAAGGGCGAACACAGCGGAAAGCCAAGCAACTCGATTTCGTCGTACGCGTTTTCGATGAAGGCATCTTCCAAGGCCGGGAATTGGTAGCCGGGCTCTTCAACTCGAAAAAGTTCTGCATGTTTTTCGACCTTTACAGCAGTTTTATTCAAGAGTAAATGCGCATCCCAGAGCAGTACTTTTTTCGGTTTGCCTGTAAAACGGAACGCCCCGATGCGAATTAGGATAAGCAATTGCTCGAGGCCAATCGGAACCCGGCTCACGAAATCGGCCAGACCTAAAAAAGCACCGCCCGTCTTTCGTGCCAGCAGAATTTGCTCCGCACTTCGTTTTTCGAGCTGATGCAACAGAATAAAGCCCAGAAAGATCGACTGGTCGAAAATGCTGTTGAGGTGCAGGCTGCGGTTCACACAGGGCGCCTCAATGCGAGCCCCAAGCATGCGGGCTTCGTGCACATAATCCTGCGTTTTGTAAAAGCCACCGAAATTGTTCAGCACGGCGGTCATAAACTCGAGCGGATAATGCGCCCGCAGGTAAAGGCTTTGAAAACTTTCGACGGCAAACGAGGCCGAATGCGCTTTTGAAAACGAATAGCCCGAAAAACTTTCCATTTGCCGCCACACTTCGGTATAAACCGTTTCGGGATATCCCCGTTCCTTGCAGTTCTCGGTAAACGTATCGGCTACTTTCCGGAAGGCTTCGGCCGAACGGAATTTCCCCGACATGCCCCGGCGCAAAATGTCGGCATCGGCCGGATCGAGTCCTGCAAAATGGTGCGCAACCTTAATTACATCTTCCTGATACACCATCACGCCGTAGGTTTCCTTGAGCAATTCTTCCATTTTGGGATGGATGTAGCGGAAACTTCCGGGATGATGGAAGCGCTGGATGTACTCGCGCATCATGCCAGAGCGCGCAACACCCGGACGAATAATCGAACTGGCTGCAACCAGTGTGATAAAATCTTCGCATTTCAATTTACTCAGCAGCATGCGCATCGCCGGCGATTCGACATAAAAACAACCCATGGTTTTTCCGGTGCGGATGAGGTTTTTAATGGCCGGGTCTTGTTTGAAATCGGAAACTCGGTGAATGTCGATACTGATTTGCCGATTTTTACGCACAAGGTCAACGGCTTCGCGGATGTGTCCAAGTCCGCGCTGACTGAGGATGTCGTATTTGTAGAGCCCTACATCTTCGGCCACGTACATATCGAACTGCGTAATTGGAAGGCCTTTGGGCGGCATTTGCGTAGCCGTGTAGGTGTAAATTGGCGCATCCGAAATCACCACTCCGCCGGCGTGGATGCCGAGGTGATTCGGAAATCCGTTGAGTCGTTCGCCGTAACGGAAAATGAG
>JBKCFX010000586.1:0-8659 GCA_046303595.1 Bacteroidia bacterium | reverse complement strand
TCCGTCCTGAATGAAGCGAGGCAAAGCAATAGAGGCCAAGTTACAAACAGCCACTTCGTTTTCGTCGGTATACTCTAAAATTTCGGTGCACAGGTTCGACGACTTGATGGTTCCGAGATTTTGCTGATTGCTTTTACTGTTGCATGCATCTTTATAGAGCATGTAAGGGGTACCGGTTTCGATTTGTGCCTCGAGAATTGCTGCCCAAAGTTCGCGTGCCTTGATGGTTTTACGCTGACGACCTTCGGCTTCGTATCGTTCATACAATTCTTCGAATTCTTTGCCCCAGCAATCGGCCAGTCCGGGCGCTTCGTTCGGGCAAAACAAACTCCAATCGCCCTCTTCCTCAACCCGTTTCATAAACAGATCAGAAATCCATAATGCATAGAACAAATCGCGCGCGCGCACTTCTTCCTTACCATGATTTTTCTTCAAATTCAGGAAATCGAAAATGTCGGAATGCCATGGCTCAAGATAAATGGCAAACGACCCCTTGCGCTTTCCGCCGCCTTGATCAACATAACGGGCTGTATCGTTGAAAACCCGAAGCATCGGTACGATTCCGTTCGATGTTCCGTTGGTCCCACGAATATAGGATCCTGTTGCACGCACATTGTGAATACTCAAGCCAATACCGCCGGCGCTCTGACTTATTTTAGCACATTGCTTCAGCGTATCGTAAATTCCATCGATGCTGTCGTCGCGCATGGTTAATAAAAAGCAGCTCGACATTTGCGGTTTTGGTGTTCCGGCGTTGAACAGGGTAGGGGTTGCGTGGGTAAACCAACGCTCCGACATCAATTCGTATGTTTTGATTGCCTGCTCAATATCGTTTTTGTGAATGCCAACCGCCACGCGCATTAGCATGTGTTGAGGTCGTTCGGCTACCTTGCCATCGATTTTTAACAGATACGATTTTTCTAATGTTTTAAACCCAAAATAATCATATCCGAAATCGCGATCGTAAATGATGGTCGAATCAAGAATTTCCGAATTATCCTGAATAATTTGGAAAACATCGTCGGCGATTAGAGGAGCCTTTGCTCCCGTTTTTGTATCAACGTAATTGTACAAATCGCGCATCGTTTCCGAGAAAGATTTTTTGGTAATCTTGTGCAGATTCGAAATGGCTATACGCGATGCCAATAAAGCATAATCGGGATGCTTTGTTGTCATTGAAGCAGCGGTTTCGGCGGCAAGATTGTCGAGTTGTATGGTGGTAACTCCCGGGAAAATCCCCTGTATTACTTTCATAGCAACACTTACCGAATCGACGTGCACCGGGTCGAGGCCGTAGCATAATTTCTGAATCCGTGCTGTAATCTTGTCAAATTTCACCGACTCCTGTCGGCCATCGCGTTTTAGTACGTACATGGTGAATAATTTTTATGTAAGGTTAGGTGGTTAAAACTCTTCGTCGAAGCGAATGGCAGTGTCTTTTTGGTTGCCCATCACTCCGGCTTTTTGATATTCCGCAACTTTCTTTTCAAAGAAGTTGGTTTTGCCTTGCAGCGATTGCATTTCCATGAAATCGAAAGGATTGCTGGAATTGAAATGCTTTGTACATCCCAAAGCCACCAACAACCGGTCGGCAACAAATTCGATATACTGCTGCATCATTGCTGCATTCATACCTATCAACGAAACCGGCAGCGCATCGGTTACAAATTCTTTTTCGATCTCTACAGCCGATGCGATAATTTCTTTGACGCGGGCTTCGGGAAGTTTATTGAGTAGTTCTTTGTAAAGAAGACAGGCAAAGTCGCAATGCAATCCTTCATCGCGTGAGATGAGCTCGTTCGAAAAACTCAATCCCGGCATTAAGCCTCTTTTCTTTAACCAGAAAATTGAACAGAACGAACCCGAGAAGAAAATCCCTTCAACAGCCGCGAAAGCAACCAATCGTTCCTGAAACGAACCTTTCTCGATCCAGCGAAGTGCCCATTCTGCTTTGCGCTTCACCGCTGCTACGGTGTCGATGGCATGAAATAAACGTGTTTTCTCCGCGGTGTCTTTGATATACGTATCGATGAGCAAAGAATACGTTTCGGAATGTATATTCTCCATCATGATCTGAAAGCCATAAAAGCAACGGGCTTCCGGATATTGTACTTCGTTCATGAAGTTTACGGCAAGATTTTCATTCACAATACCATCACTGGCAGCAAAAAATGCGAGAACATGCTTAATGAAGTGACGTTCGTCGTCGTTGAGCTTTTCGTTCCAATCAACCAAATCTGCCGATAAATCAATCTCTTCAGCTGTCCAAAAACTGGCTTCGGCTTGTTTGTAAAACTGCCAAATGTCGTTGTGTTTAATCGGAAACAAAACAAAACGGTCTTTGTTTTCACGTAAAATTGGCTCGTTTTCCGAGATGCGCTCAGGTGCCATTGCCTTCAGTTCTTCATTTAGCGTTGCTTGCATGTATGCTTATTCGTTTCTATTGGTTAGTTTTAGTGATGATTGTGAAATTTCATAGCCCCCTTTGCTATCGAAATTCTAGTCTCACAAAAATCGACGGAAGCACGTTCCGCTCCAATTCGTTTTTGCTAACATTTGACTGCAGTTATTCACACGAGGATGTAATCGTCTATATATCAAAATACTACATCGTTTTAGCAATTTTGTTCTGCGCTTAATGTGCGATTAAAAATCAACTTTTGAACATGCAAAGCGCTTAAAAACAAGAATGTTAAATCAATTTTAACATTGAAGAAACATGGTTTTTTATACAATCAGTTTGCAATGTTGAAAGCTTTGTTAAAGCCCTGAATTTTCGCGTTTGTATTCCTCCCAGGCTTCTGCAACATTGGGCAATTGCGCATACCAATCGGCTCCATAGGCGCGAATTAGTGGCTCTTTCAAGAATTTGTACAATGAGACTTTCAGTTTACTTCCGCAGATGCATGCCGGATCGCAAATCGACCAGGCATGGTAATTCAAGGCCTCGGTATCGGCGAGTTTTTGAACACGAATGGGATACAAATGGCAGGACAACGGTTTCTGAAACTTCGTTTTACCCGCCTTCCATGCCAGTTCAATTCCGCAGTGCGCCTTGCCATCATCCGAAAAAACAGTGTAAGCACAATGTTTACCTTCAACCAGCGGCGTTACAAAATCGCCATCCGAATCCATCACCCAAGCGCCCTCCTTTTCCAAGGCTTTTATACCGCTTTCGGGAATAAACGGCCGCACGCTTTGCTGAATTTCCTCCAGAATTCCTAATTCATCCTCACGCAATGGCGCACCGGCGTCGCCCTCAACACAACAGGCTCCTTTGCAGGCTTCGAGGTCGCACACGAAATGAACTTCAAAAATATCTTCCGAAACTAATAATTCGCCTACCTGAATCATGACGCAAATTTAGATTATAATATGTGATTTAATGAATAATTACCTTGCTGCACCGCATCTTTTTTATAGGTTTGCAGACTCTTAAATCCCACGTTAATACTATAAACTAGTCACTCTTTTTTATGGCGCAACCCGTCGAAGATCTTTTCAAAAAAGTTACAGCACACGCTAAAGAATATGGCTTCATCTTTCCATCATCTGAAATTTACGACGGACTCGGTGCCGTTTACGATTACGGGCAAAATGGCGTTGAACTTAAAAATAACATTCGCGAATATTGGTGGAAATCGATGGTGCAACTCCACGAAAACATTGTTGGAATCGATGCGGCCATCTTTATGCATCCGAAAGTGTGGAAAGCATCGGGGCATGTCGATGGCTTTTCGGATCCAATGATCGACAACAAAGATTCTAAAAAACGCTACCGCGCCGATCAGCTGCTCGAAGAACAAATTGAAAAATACGAAAAGAAAGGCAAAAACGATAAAGCGCAGGATTTGCAACGGGCCATGAATCAGGCATTGAACGACAACGATTTGCAGTCCATGCACGACCTCATTGTGGAACACGAAATTGTATGCCCCATAAGTGGAACACGCAACTGGACCGATGTGCGCCAGTTTAACCTCATGTTCAGCACCCAGATGGGTTCGGTTGCCGACGAAAGTGATGCCGTTTATCTGCGGCCCGAAACCGCACAGGGTATTTTTGTGAATTTCCTCAATGTACAGAAAACGGGACGCATGAAAATCCCATTTGGTATCGCTCAAACGGGAAAAGCCTTCCGAAATGAAATCATTGCAAGGCAATTTATCATGCGCATGCGCGAATTCGAACAGATGGAGATGCAGTTCTTTGTAAAACCGGGTACCGAAATGGAATGGTTTGCACATTGGAAGAAATCGCGACTCAGCTGGCATTTGGCACTCGGTACACCGGCAGATGCTTACCGCTACCACGACCACGAAAAACTGGCACATTATGCCAATGCGGCTACCGACATCGAATTTAAATTCCCCTTTGGCTTCCGCGAGGTCGAGGGAATTCATTCGCGAACCGACTTCGATTTACGCAATCACCAAGAGCTCTCAGGTAAGAAATTACAGTATTTCGATCCCGAAACCAATTCGAATTACATTCCCTATGTGGTCGAAACGTCCATCGGGCTCGACCGTATGTTCCTTTTGATGCTTTGCAATGCCTATCGCGAAGAAATTGTAGGCGAAGGCGAAAAGCAAGAAACGCGCGTTGTATTGGCATTGCCTCCACAATTGGCACCAGTTAAGGTGGCTATTTTTCCGCTCACCAAAAAAGACGGATTGCCCGAGAAGGCCCGCGAAATCATGGACAGCCTGAAGCTACATTTCCGTTGCCATTACGAAGAAAAAGACGCCATCGGCAAGCGTTACCGCCGTCACGATGCAATTGGAACGCCATTCTGTGTTACCGTCGATCACGAAAGTCTTCAAAACAATACGGTTACACTGCGCCACCGCGACTCAATGCAGCAAGAGCGCGTTGCAATTTCTGAGCTGGAACAACGCATCGGACAGCAGGTTCGCTTAAGCAGCTTGTTTGAACAAATGAGCATGTAATTTTTATCCGCGAATCGTTTTCAATTCGGGCAACCCGCATGCAATTTTCGGAGTATAGAGGTACATATTCATTCATGTACCATGTATTTATTGACCGAAAAAGAACAACTTGCTACATTTGCTCGTAATGCGAATTTATCTGTTTGTGCGCTCGACGATAACCTGAGAATCGTTTGGGGTAGTTCTGCATTTTACGATTTGTTCAAAGTTGAAAAAGAACACTGTGCAGAGTTGGCTTTGGCTCATTTGCTTTTTTCTGCCGAAAAACCTGAGGATGCATTTTTTTCATTGTTTCACGAAGCTTATTCTCAACCAATTTCCGGCGCTTTATTGCATAGTGTTAAAGGATTCCCGACTGGTTCGGGGCTCGATCTTAAAGTTTTCAGGCTTTCGGAAGAGCAAGGATTTATCGTTGCATTTAACCTATTAGCCAATCACAACGCATTGGAGCGGGAGCTTGAATCTGTTCAAAGTCAGCTCGACGAATTGGTTCAACATACTGCTGTACCAGTTTGCTACAACGATTTCGACGGAAAATTTATCCGCGTAAATCACGCGTTTTGCGAGTTGTTCGGGCGCAGCGAAGATGAGCTCATTGGCCACGATTTCATGGAATTTCATTTTGGCGCGTACACCGCTGAGGAGCAACTCGAGTTGCGTAAGGATGTTTGCTACAATTTGCGTCAGTCGGGCATTTTGAGAAAATCAATCGAACTCGTCAATAAAAAAGGCGAATTAGAAATTTTCGATATGGTGCTACGCACAACACAATTGAATGGAGCTCCGGTTATTTCGGTTCAGCTCATTCAAACTAAAGGAATTCAGGCCTCAACAGAATCGGTGCAAAATGATGTAAAAGCTCTTGCGCGCGAAACGGCCGCACAATTGCGTAAACCACTTGCAAATCTGCAAGGATTATTGCAATTAATTCGAAATGGATCGGAAAGCGGAAGAACTCTGCAACTCGACGCCTCGTCGTTGGTAATGCTTTCGGCTCAACTCGCCGATGCTGTACAGAAAGTTAACGAAATTGTATTTGGGCTTGATGAATTGCGTCATAACGCGACAGAAAGAACACTGCAAAAAGTAGATTCGGTTTGGATTGTCGACGACGATCAGGTAATTACCTACATCACAGAGCATATGTTGCGCAATGCGGATGCATCTTTGCACATTTCGAGTTTTTTAAGTGCAAAAATGGCTTTGGAAAAACTTCGTCTCGATGGTTTTGCGCCTGATGTACTTCTGCTCGACATCAATATGCCGGGAATAACCGGCTGGGAATTTTTAGACCAGTTGAATGCGCTAAAGCTTGCGGCCAATGTATATATGTATTCCTCGTCGATCGATCCAGATGATGTGAAGGAAGCGCGGAACTATCCGATGGTAAAAGACTTTATCAGCAAGCCTCTTGATGCGCGAACTATCCGACAAATCTTATCATTAAATCAGGAGCAACGCAAGGTTTCGTAACCCCGCTGCTCCTGAAATGTATCGAAACTGTACGGTTAATTTAATGTGAACTGCGCAACTCGCGCTGGTAGAGCTCCCAAAAAAACAAGGGAATAAACACTACAATAAGAACGGCCATTCCCAATCCAACCTGAATATTAGCAGTAGGAAAGCTTTGAATTTTGAAAATTGTACCGCTGGCAATTAAAAGCCCGCTCATAGCACCTGCAATAAGGCGGATTCGGGATTGCATTGGTATAATCCCCGGAAACTTAATAAGCTGGTAAATCAGCGTAAGCATGGCCGCAAATAACGCGGTACAACCTACAAACATTAGTACAGCACTTCCTGGCCATAGAAACTGCCGAAATAAAAGCCCTGAGGCGATTCCTGTTGCTGCGATGAATCCGCAGCCGTAAAGCAACTTTTTCATAATGATTGGAATTTGAAGGGTTAGTAAAAAAAGAAGTTCTTGTTCAATTGCAGCAACACCACATGGATTTAAGTCATTTAATGCAATGCTAAGAGCTTTTTCGAAATGAATTCCTTCGCTCAATTCTTTTTCGACTGCACAACATACGTGGTCTATAAGCTCGGCGCGAAGTTGCGTATCATTCACAGCATCGTGAATTTGCATTTCAATTCTTTTTATCTGCTCTGAAGTTAAATTAGGCATATCCGCTTTGTTTTGGTGGATTCAACAATTCCTCAACTATGGAGATAAAGTTCAACAAGGCTGTAGTTTGTTCTGCTTCCCGGACCTTCCCGGAGTCTGTTACCGCATAATAAACTCGGGTTCGATTGTCGACTGTTTCGGTGTAAGTGTGCACGATGCCATCAGAAAGCATCTTTCGTAGGGCAGGATATAGTGAGCCTTCCTTAAGGAGAATTTTTTCACCACTGCGTTGCCGAACCTCCCGTGTTATCTCATATCCGTACATTGGTCCTTTTTCAGAAAGGAGACGCAATACAATGGTACTCAATGTGCCTTTTATAAATTCGTGCTGATTCATGCATCAAATATACATAGATTAACTATATATTATTAAATTCGGTATATATAGAAACAAAATCAAAGGTTAAGATTTGATATTAAGCAAATTAAAATTTTGACAGCAGTAATTTTAGCGAGGAAAAGATTGTTTAGGCGTTGATCATTTATAATGTTAACCTGGCGAGAAAGCTTAAGTCGGTTCAATTAATAATGCCGGTAGAAAAAAATACCGAAAAATTTTTAGCTGTGTGCGTTGGTAAATAAAAAGTACTTACTATCTTTGCGCTCCCAAAATTTGGGCAAGAACACCAAAAAGCAATCATAAACAAAATATAATCAAGCTTAAAGCATGCCTACCATTCAGCAGCTTGTACGTAAAGGACGCAGCGCCAATGCAACAAAAAGTAAGAGTCCTGCATTGGATTCTTGTCCTCAGCGTCGTGGAGTTTGTACCCGTGTGTACACAACTACCCCAAAGAAACCAAATTCAGCCATGCGTAAAGTTGCGCGTGTACGTTTGACCAATGCAAAAGAGGTGAACGCCTACATTCCGGGCGAAGGGCACAATTTGCAGGAACACTCAATCGTACTTATCCGCGGTGGTCGTGTGAAGGATTTGCCATGTGTTCGTTATCACATCGTTCGTGGCGCTCTCGATACCTCAGGTGTCGAAGGTCGTAACCAGCGTCGTTCGAAATACGGAACCAAGCGTCCGAAACCAGGTCAGGCACCTGCAACCAAAGGCAAGAAAAAATAATCCATACAGCGTTCAGAAAACATGAGAAAGTCAACGCCCAAAAGAATTCCCCGCTTACCTGATCCTCGTTTCGGTGATCCAGTGGTTACACGTTTTGTGAACAACATGATGTACGACGGTAAGAAGAGTATTGCATTCAATATTTTTTACGATGCTATGGATATCGTAACCAAGCGTACCGAAGAAAACGGACACGAAGTATGGAAACGTGCGCTTGAAAATGTAAGTCCATCAGTAGAGGTTAAAAGCCGCCGCGTAGGTGGTGCTACTTTTCAGATTCCTATGGAAATTCGTCCCGATCGCCGCACAGCCTTAGGTATGAAATGGTTAATCATGTTTGCACGCAAGCGTAACGAAAAATCGATGGCTCAAAAACTTGCCTCAGAAATTGTTGCTGCTAGCAAGGGCGAAGGTGCTGCCCACAAAAAGAAGTAAGATACGCACCGCATGGCTGAAGCCAATAAAGCATTCTCGCATTTCAGATTCTAATTAATAACGACCGAAAAC
>JBKCFX010000585.1:0-4859 GCA_046303595.1 Bacteroidia bacterium | reverse complement strand
TCCCATTAAATAGTGCAATAAACCGCTATCTCGGAAATACAATTTTGGGTTTTTCACCAATCGTTTTCCCGAGTTTACAAACCAAGGCTGAAGCAAACGAATAATGCCTGCATTTTCTAAAAAGTACAAATAGGTTTTGATCGTGTTCACACTTAAACCAAGCGAACGTGCAATACTGCTCATATTGAGAACTTGGCCGTTCACATGGGCAAGCATAAACATGAGCCGCAACGTTACGCCCGGTTCTGCCGGCATGCCAAGCATCGGCAAATCGCGCTGAACATAGGTGTTAAGATAATTCTCCAACCAATCTTTTCGTAATACATCATCGTCTTGCAAGTAGGCCAAGGGGTATCCGCCTCTAAACCATAAGCGATCCCAATTCTCTTCACCAACTTCGATGGGCAAGAATCCACTCAACTCTGCAAATGCAATCCGCCCGGCTAAAGATTCAGAACTATCGCGTATCAGCTCAGGTGATGCAGAACCAAGCAAGAGGAAGCGAAGCGGCGTTCGGTCTTTATCCACAAGATAACGTATAGCCGGAAAAAGCGTTTTCAATCGTTGCACTTCATCAATCACCACCAGGTGTTTCGAATGACTTTCGAGGAGTGAGGTGGATTGATTTTCTAATGCAAAATGGTCCGACGGATTTTCTAAATCATAAAACACCAACTCTTTCCCAACAGCTTCGGCATACATGCGGGCGAGTGTGCTTTTTCCCACTTGCCGCGAGCCTGTAATGGCGATAACCGGAAACTGCTTTGCTAAGCGATTTAACTTCGTAACGAGTTGTCTATGAAACATCAGACAAATATATATGAAATTTTTCAAATTATTTGCAAAATTTCATATATAACATTTAAAGTGCTGATATTAAGTAATTAAAGAGTTCTGAAATTCTTATCGTATCCAACGCATGCGGGTTAGATTCAGAAAATCCATATATACTGAATTAACATTGTTTGAATAGAAATTCGAAACTCACGTTTTTCCGTTAATTTGAACAAGCAAAAAATGGGTAAGGCTCTTAAGGCAGCGCATTTTCAAAAGTTCCAAGTTCTCCGATTGTGTAAATCTACATTAGTCTTAACGAAAAATCAATCTACCACGAGTAAGGTTCGTGTTGATAGTTCGATCATAAAATCAAACGGTTCGGTTTTGTTTTTCGAAGTTATTTTCTACATTTGAAGAGTTTAGTTAAAAATACAAAAGCAAATGGCTAAAATCTCACTAAGGCTATTATTATTATTCTTGCTTTTTAAAGTTAGCAATGCTCACGCGCAGGTATTTGCAACTGGACTTACGCCAACTACATACATCGATAGTTTAATTGCAGGCGAATCTATTTGTTTTAGTAATGTTCAGTTTTTTGGTAATCCTGAATCCATTGGGTATTTCGAATTAAATAGTGCGGACAGTACGAACCTAGGATTTAACAAAGGCATTATGATGGCCACAGGCATTGCTGGAGGATTTATTGGCACTGCCGGTTTTCCAAATGATTTTTCCGGAGGTTTGGATAATATCCCTGAATTAACAAATGCGGTTCCTCCTTCGTGTGGCAGTATTGATGATGGTTTGTTCTTAAGTTTCGATTTTGTGCCTCAGTCATCAAGCATCAGCTTTAAGTATGTTTTTGCTTCGGATGAATATGATACCTACGTGTGTTCACAATTCAATGATGCATTTGCCTTTTTGATTAGCGGTCCGGGAATTATTGGAAATCAAAATATGGCATTGGTACCCGGTACCAACGATCCCATAACGATTAGTACAATCAACAACGGGTCTGTTGGTGGTGCAGGTAATATTTCTAACGACCCCTGCGTATTGTCCAATTCACAGTATTTTAATACTTCGCCTCCAACCGGTAGCATTCAATTCAATGGGTTTACCGATACGCTAACGGCACGCGCAACGAATCTTATACCCTGCCAGACGTATACACTAAAGTTGATGATTGCCGATTACTGCGATGCATCCTTGAGTTCGGGGGTTTTTTTAGCTGCCAATTCGTTTTCGGGCGGTCCGGTTTCAAGTACGCCGCAGTTTCCGGAAGGAGTCTTTAACAATACAATTTATGAAAGTTGTGAGCCCGTAGCCATCACCTTCACTAAACCGCCCAGTTCTATTCAGTCTGTAATTCCCTTGAATATTACCGGAACGGCTGAGGAGGGCGATGATTATAGTTTTGTTATCAACAATCTTATTTTCGAGCCTTTTCAGGAAAGCTATGATTTATTCATCAATGCCTACAACGACGACAACCCGAACGAAGGTGTTGAGACGATTATAATTGAATATCAGAAGTATTGTGGTTGTGATATCATGGATACAATCGAGATTTTTCTCGAAGATCGCCCAGTTGTAATTTCCGATGCCGGTCCCGATTTGATTACGTGTTCAAATGTTCCCGTTCAATTGGGGACAGCTCCTTTGCCTAACTACACGTATTATTGGTTGCCCCCCGATGGCTTGTCTGATGATAGCATACCACAACCGGATGTAAATATTTCGAATATAGCCGGCGATGGAATTATTTCGTCGACATACGAATTATTTGCACGCTTTGGTGGCTGTACTTCGGTTGATACTATCGTTGTTGATGTAAAGCCTCAGCCCGTTGCATCATTTAATCCTCCCGATCCTCAATGTTTTGTTGGAAACTCCTATGATTTTGCATCCGATGGGATTTTTAATACAGCAAATCCAACGTTCGTATGGGATTTTGGTCAATATGCATCGCCTCAATTTTCATCTGATCCGAACCCTGAAAACATTGAGTTTTTCGGAACAGGGCCACAATCGGTTAGCCTTGTTGCAATAGAAGATGGCTGCGAAAGCACACCATTCGAGAACCCGGTGGTTGTGCATGCCAATCCGGTTGCAAATTTTTCCTTGTCATCGCTTGTAGAATGCACACCTGCAGTAGTTACATTTAACGATTTATCTACGGATTCAAATCCGATTACCTGGAATTGGGATTTTGGAAACGGTCGAAACAGCGATCAGCAAAACCCGCAAACCATCTACAGCGAATCGGGAAACTATACTGTACGCCTTGAGGTTGAAAATATTTTTGGGTGTACCAATGTATTCGAAATTCCCAATCTGGTGCGCATTGCTCCCTCACCGGTATCCAATTTTAAAGTATTGCCCGGTACAATAATTACGCGCGACAATCCCAACGTTGATATCGATAATCTCGGGTCAAATGGAGATGAATGTTTCTATGTGATAACATCTCCCAATACGTTGGCCGATACGGTATATAACTTTGATATTGCCTATCAATTTCCAGATTCGGGACTTTATACGGTTAAGCAATATTTGCTGAATGAGAATGGTTGTTTTGACACTTCATCGCAACTTATTCGGGTAGATGCCGGATATAAATTGTTTATACCTACAGGTTTCTCGCCCGATGGTGACGGATTAAATGATTATTTCAACGTTTATGGAGAGGATGTGGCCTCTGCTGAAATTATTATTTACAACCGCTGGGGGAATGTTATTTACACATCGTACGACACCGAGAGCGGTTGGGATGGGCGAACAAAGCTCGGTGATGATTATGTGCAGTCGGGCATTTACTTCTATGAATTTAAGTTGAAGGATAAATACGGCAATTCGTACAACCGGCGTGGTACATTGAGTGTGCTACGGTAGTGAAATGAATATTTGCAACCGAAATCGGAGCTAGATTGCTCCCTTTCCGACAGAAATGCATTGTTCAAGGTAGTTGCCAACACGAGATTTACCGAGAGCCATTGCCTTTCCCAGTCCACGCGAGGTGCCTGTAATCCAAATCAATTTCATTGCTAAACAGCATCAAGCGCTTTTTCAAGGTCTGCCATTAAATCTTCGGCGTCCTCGATGCCAACCGACAAACGAATAAGCCCATCAACCACGCCAACTTTTTCGCGTTCTGTTTTTGGAATTGATGCGTGCGTCATGGATGCAGGATGATTTATTAGCGATTCAACACCGCCAAGACTTTCTGCAAGCGCAAAAAGGTGCGTATGCGTAAGCAATCGCTTTGCCGCATCAAGCGAGTCGTCGTGGAGTAAAATGCTCATCATTCCACCAAATCCACGCATCTGTTTTGCGGCAATAGCATGGTTCGGATGATCTTCAAACCCGGGCCAGTAAACTTTTGCCACTTTGGGATGATTTCGAAGGTAATGCGCAATGATTTTTCCGTTTTCGCAATGCGCCTTCATCCGAACATGCAATGTTTTCAATCCACGTAATACCAGGAAGCAATCCATAGGTCCGGGAACAGCACCACAACTTTTCTGAATGAAATACAATTGTTCACGCAATGCATCGTCATTCAGCATGATGCATCCGTGAATCACATCCGAATGGCCGCCAAGGTATTTCGTGGCCGAATGCATCACGATATCTGCGCCCAAATCAAGCGGATTCTGCAACCAAGGTGTTGCAAAGGTGTTATCGACAACCAAAAGCAGGCTAAAGCGTTTTGCAATTGCCGAAATGGAGCCGATATCGCTAATGCTCATCAGCGGATTGGTGGGCGTTTCGGTCCAGATGAGTTTGGTATTTGCAGTAATATACTGTTCAATCGTATCGGGATTGGCCATGTTTACAAAGCGAAAGCGAATACCAAATGGCTCGAACACTTTGGTAAATAAACGGTAGGTTCCTCCATACATATCGTCGGCCGCAAGCACTTCATCGCCGGGGCGCAAGAGTTTCATAATGGCATCGGTAGCCGCAACTCCCGAACTAAAACTCAAACCATGTTTTGCGTTTTCTGAAGCTGCCAGGCAATCTTCGAGTGCTTTGCGCGTTGGATTTTGCGAACGAGCATACTCGTAGCCCTTATGTTG
>JBKCFX010000584.1:0-4638 GCA_046303595.1 Bacteroidia bacterium | reverse complement strand
TTCGCCGAAATAACTGCGTTCATACACAAGTACGTTTTTATCGGCACGTAAAATCCGCGTACTTCCATACAACAAGGGCATCGAGCTTCGACGAAATTGTGCAAGTTTTTTCACGGTCGCTTTGATCTCTTGCTGTTTAGGATTCAGTCCCGAAAATTGCATCATGCGACGGTTGTCGGGATCGTTTGCACCGGTCATGCCAATTTCGTCGCCGTAATAAATTACCGGAATGCCCGGTATGGTCATGATGAAGGCGTGCAGCATTTTCAAACGCTCGTATCCACGAGGATCTTCTACGTTAATCTCGCGCGACCAGCCTGCTTCTTTTTCGTCCTCGCCCGGCTTGTTGGCACCTCCGGCATAATACAGGAAGCGCGGCATGTCATGATTCCCGGTTATGTTGCCCATCAGCGAATGGCTTCCATAATATTGTCCCGATTCCATGAGCGATGTAGCCACTTTTTCGAACGACTCGCTCTCGCCGGCAAACACCGGACGCGCATCGAAATACAGGTTGAAATCGAATTGTGCATCCATCATACCGCTGCCAATGTAACTGCCAATTAACTCTCGGCTACCAAACGTTTCGCCTATCTGGTAAATATTGCGACTGTCTTTTTCAACCACACGCTGTTTCAGCTTACGGGTAAGTGCTCGCCAGAAAACTTCCGATACGTGTTTGGTGGCATCGTGGCGGAAACCATCGAGCTTGAATTTTTCAATCCAATACATTGCCGAATCCGAAAAAGCATTCACTGCTTCGGGTTTGGTGTAATCGATGTCGGGCATAAACGTATCGAACCAGGTGGTTAAACGCTGTTCGTCCCAAATGCGGATGTTCGTTCTACCATCGGCGGTATACATCGAGCTGAACCATTCGGGATGCTGCTTGTACAGCGGATTTTCGCTATGGATGTGATTCGAAACGAAATCCATCAAAACATTCATGTCGCCTTCGTGTGCTTTGTCGACCAAGCTTTTTAAGGCCGCATCGTTGCCCATGCGGTGATCGATAACGGTAGTGCGCACAGGCCAGTAACCGTGGTAGCCCGAAAACCAGCGGCGTGGCTCGGGATATTCCTGATACGAACCTTCGGGATTTTGCACAATGGGCGAAAACCAAAGGGTATTCACACCCAAATCGCGGAAGTACCCTTCTTGTAACTTCTTCAAAATGCCTTGCAAATCGCCGCCTTGGTAATTGGCTTTGAAATCGACCTTTGGATCCTTAACCACTTGATTGTTTGAAGTGTCGCCATCGAAAAAGCGATCCACCATCATGAAATATAAAATCGATGTATGAAAATCATCACGGGGCAGTTTAGATGCATCGGCAACAACACGTCCATCTTGCAATGGAATTAATAAATCGTTGCCTGCGCCAAAAGCATTGTACGCCCAAACACGCAGTGCCGATTGCTTTCTTCGCACAGCAAACGATGGGATAGAAATACGGAGGATGCCATCCTTCATTTCCATACGATCTTCCGGAAGGCGGAAATTGTCCCACACTACAAACACTTCTTCGGCGGTATTGTCGATGTGCACTTCTACAAATCCATCGCCGTATTTCGCCGTGCTGATTATCGGAGCCTTGCTTAAATCGCCTGCCGAAACCGTAAGCACCGAATTGAATCCGCCCATGCCGTTCGAGGTAGAATCGCGGTTGCCCTTGTCCATAAACCAAACACCATCCTGCACCACTTTATAGCTGTATTTTCCGGGATTGAGCAGCAACTCGGTTTTCCAAATGCTACCTTCTTTCTTCAAGGGTGTTTGCGTAGGTTGCCAGTTGTTGATGTCGCCTGCAAGCTGCACCGTTTTCACTGCCTCAGGAATGGAATTAATTTCGATCGAAACAAGCTGCTTCAGAGACTTTCGAAGCATTAAAGTATAACTATACCCTTCACACCATACACGCATCGTTGCCAATGACTTAAGCGTTTTTTCATCAACCTTTACCTCAACAAACTGTTTCGAAGGCGAGAGCTTAAGTTCAAGTCCCGGAACTGCCGAAATTGAATCGATCAATCCCACATCGTTGAAATAATCCATCAGATCAATTCTTCCGGTATCGGGTGGCAATGTGATGAGATTCGCCAAACCTGTGCAGTTAGACTTTTCGGGAATTTGAAATTCGGATGAATTGCAGGCCGAGAATAAAAGCGATGCAATACTGAAAGCGAAAATGGAAAGCTGCTTCATTTTATTTCCAACTGATGTGAATAGTATTTTTGGGGGTATCGATGATTGTAAAAGGTAAATCCGAAATTTCGTCGCTGTACTTTTTGTCGTATGCAACAAATGGATCAAAATCCGAAACAGGCTCGATGAAACGATAGGTTTCGCGCTGCACCTGATGCGCTTCATCATTTATACTGATGCCGGAAATCTGATGAGTTCCGTGAATGTATATCTTCCATTTCGAAAAACGTGAAGAAAATCCGCCATCCGCAGCATCAACTGTGCATCCCGATGCATCCATTTTCACTTTACGAAGGGAATATTTTCCCGAAAGATGCTCATGCGTTGCACCATCGTCTTCATACACTTCAAATCGTCCTTCCCCACCGGGATAGAGATGCACTTCGAGTGTTTCGTTTTCGAATTTCTCGGATAAATTATTGCGCTTTTGCTGCATGCATAGCACACTGCCGGCCTTAACAAACACCGGAATTTTCTCTTTGCCGTATTCCAAAATCAGGCTTTGATTTCCCATAAAACGTTCATCGTCGTACAAATTATACCAGCCGCCCGGTGGCATCCACATTTTGTGGCAACTTTGGTCTGAACGCACTGGAATAACCAGCAACGAAGGACCGAACATGTATTGATTCTGATACGGATCTTTATAAACCTCCGGCGCATGCGGATGCAGCAAGGCCAGCGAACGACTCACCGCCATTCCGGTTTGCGATGCTTCGTAAAATGCACTATAGATATACGGCATCAAACGATAGCGCAGGCTGATGAAATTTCGTGCAATGTCTTCGACCTCTTCGCCAAAACTCCAAGGCTCTGCATCGCGCGTGTTGATCATAGAATGTGCACGGAAAAACGGAGTGAATGCTCCCAATGCAATCCAGCGCGCATAGAGTTCCGGGCTGGGTTCGCCGGCAAAACCGCCAACATCGTAGCCGGCAAAGGGCACTCCGCTCAAACCGAGACTATTGATCAGTCGAACACCGGCAAGCATATGCTCATCGCTGCTCACATTGTCGCCGGTCCACACCGCGGCATAACGCTGTATGCCCGAAAATCCTGCACGTGTTAGCAAAAAATGACGTTTAGCAGGAAGATGCCTTGCCGCTCCTTCGCTCGTGGCACGAGCCATCTGCATTCCATACACATTGCGGCTTTTCTTGTGCGTGCCGCCCTCGCCTTCGTAATTGAATTCGATTAAATCGGGCATGTGTTGACCCCAGGTTGCGGGCTCGTTCATGTCGTTCCAGAATCCTTCAACACCGGCATCGGTAATCGTATGCATCCACTTGCCCCACCAGGCGCGTGCTTTCGGATTGGTAAAATCGGGGAATGCCGACCAACCCGGCCAAACCTGACCTTCATATACTGCTCCATCGGGAAATTTCACAAACACATCGTCGTTACTGCCATCGTCGAATACTTCATAGCCGGCTTCTGTTTTCACACCCGGATCGAGTATCACAACAACCTTGAATCCCATAGCTGAAAGCGCTTTGCAGAAATCTGCCGGATTTTCGAAACGTTCGTTGTTCCAGGTAAACACCTTGTAATCCTGCATGTAGTGTATATCTAAGTAAAGCACATCTGCTGGAATGCCGCGGTTGCGGAAATTCTGCGCAACATTCAGCACCTCGGAGGCAGGATAGTAGCTATAACGACATTGCTGAAAACCAAGACTCCACAAAGGAGGCAAGTTCATTCGTCCGGTTAAAAACGAATACTGTTCAAGAATAGCGGCAGGCGTTTCGGCATGGATGAAAAAATAATTCATCGGACCGTCTTCGGCCTGAAAATACATGAAACGCCGCGTGGAAGCCCCAAAATTGAATGTGGTTTTATGCGAATTGTCGAAGAAAATGCCATACACTTTTTGACTGTGCACGCCCATGTAAAAGGGAATGCTGGCATAGAGCGGATCGGCATCCACACCGTAGGCAAAATTGTCGGTATTCCAATTTACATAAGCTTTTCCACGGCGGTCGAGCGGACCGGTTTTCTCTCCCAATCCAATAAACCGCTCTCCTTCCTGCACCTTTTTGTATGCAGTAACTTCGTTCCCAATCCAACTGCAACCGAATGCTTCATCGTCGGCATTGAGTAAAACACCATCGAGCGAATAAATGGATATGCGCAATGGATTTTTTCGAATTACAACGCGAACTACTGCATCAGCTAATTCAATGCTTTCTTCTAATTCAGATGCATTAACAACCAGATTCTGCGCTTTACCAACAAGGGCATACGAATGTGAATCAAATTCATCTTTCGATTTCACGTACTGAAAACGAACCATTCCCGGCGCGTAAAATTCGGCTTTCAAAAAGCAATTCGACGCTTCAATTTCGCAGCCTTGGTCGATAGAATTCCAGCGAATCACATTTCCGGATGCCTCGTTCAATCGAGCGTTTTTTAATGTATCCTGCTTGTTCATGC
>JBKCFX010000583.1:0-7968 GCA_046303595.1 Bacteroidia bacterium | reverse complement strand
ACAAAAATTAAACGAACAACTATTCTAAAACAAATGCTGCAATTTTTTATCTCAAAGGCTTGAAATTTTCGACAACAGAGATTTCGAAGTTTCTTGCATAAAAACAGCTTTTTGATTTGTTAGCTTCTAGCAATCGAAGATTTTAAATCGTTACCATGGTAAAGCTAAAAAAATGTCAATTAAGCTTTTTTTAGAGTTTCAGAAAAGTGGTTTTGCGTTGTTTACCGAATAGTGTAGCGGTAATTGGAAAATTGTTTAAAAAGGCTTTCTTTGGGAATGATTCTTGTTTGGCATTTTTTTTAACTTTGAAAAAATTAGAAGTATGAAAAACAGGTTTATTCTCCCGATTTCAATTCTTGCAACATTTGCCCTTGGCTCCTGCGAAACAGACGTTGAGCGCTATTGCTTTACCGTTTCGGATCGAGCGCCTTCTGCTGGTTCGCGCGTTACCTTTAACGCAGCATGCAGTGAAGGAGTCGAACTCTATCATTGGAATTTTGGTGATGGAGTGGATACGGTTACTCGAACGCCAAGCGTTAATCATGCATTCGAATTTCCCGGTTCATATGTGGTTAGCTTGCACGGAACTACTCCGGCAATTGAGAGTCATTGTCCGCCCGATGCCGGTGCAAATGGCGCGCGTCAGACTGTTGATGTGAAGTAACTCCAATGATTTTTTATTCCGGTTATTCCGGTCCGAAGTGGCCAGGCCTGTTATGGGTGCTGGCCTCTTTTTTTGTTTTTTCATGTGGTATTTTAACCTGTTTCCCGCTTTTTTCGGAGCGTGGCGTATACATCCATCTTATACTTACCGAAGATGCTCGTTCGTACTGGCTTGTTTCGTTGGCACTACTTATTTGGCCTGCATGGCGAAATTTTAGGGGTGGAGCTTCTTGGTTTTTACTTCCTTTAACAGCTTCAGTCTTGCTTAGTTTGCCCTTGATTCGAAGTGGAATGCTTCATAAACAGTATGCTTATTCCCAATCATTTGAGTTTACAAAATGGCTTACAAGGTCGAAAACGCTGGTTGAATATACTACCCTAAAAGCAGCACAAGATTCTTCCGAATTGGCCCTGGTTTATAAAGCATCATCGCCCAATTCGCCTGTCATTTTTTTACTGCATGGTGGCGGATTTTACCAGGGCAAACCTGCTTATATGAACGATTGGTGCTCTGCCCTTGCTGCATCAGGTATTACTGCTGTTTCGCTTACCTATCCACTCGAGCCCAATGCCGTTTTTCCGACGCCCGAGGATTCAATTGCCGCCCTTATTGAACGATTAATCCCACAACTGGTAAAAGAAAATGTTGACATAAGCCGTGTTTTCATTGGCGGTTCATCGGCTGGCGGAACCTTAGCAATATCAACCGCATTGCGGCATCCTAAGTTAAATCTAAAAGGAATTATTGCGTTGTACCCGCTAGTTACACTTTGCTTGGAATTCGAAACCATTATGGATTTGAATCGTGTTAAGCAGGCGTACCTTGGCAAATTGGATTGCCGTGAATCGGACATTATGCAACGCATGCCAGCGCAGGCTCCTCCATTGTTAATTCTGCACGGATTAAAAGACAACGTTGTTCCATCCGAACAAAGCGAAATGCTATTTTCGCGATATCCGGGTAAAAAACGCTTGGTACTCTTGCCCTGGGCCGGGCATAATTTTGAGTACCCCATTTATGGGCCATCCGGACAATTGGCAACCCATCTTTCGGCAGAGTTTATTTCAATAGGTATACATTGATGTTTTGCCGTTGTAGCAAAGGCGCGAAACGATAGCATTTCGCGCGGATTACAGAGATGGTGTATAGGCCCGTATCATCAATCGAAATCAGTCGATGATTCGATTTAGCACATCGAAATAACTGCTCCTAGGTCGACAGAAAATTTCCCTTTGAAATTCCTCATAGCAATGCATTTGAAAAGCTGCATTGGCAAAGCGTTTTAACAATTGCGCAACGGGAAACACGTCTCCCCGCCCTGCTTAAAGTTCCGTAAAAGTTATTTACGCAACAAGAGCATTTTTCCAACCAAACAATGAACAGGTGTGTTCGTAAGTATTGCTGAAACAATTCTTTAGATTTAAAAACATAATTATCAGCACTTTACTTTTTAAAAAAACGCGACAGCGACACGGAGAGATAGTTGCATCTAAAACGTTATCAAGCTATTATGCTTATTCGTTTTTAAACGTTTATAAACGACTACTACCTCACTTGTTTCGTAACTTGACCTCGGGGAGGAGGAGTGGCGGACCCCATTGAAATCGTCGCCTGAATGGGTTATTTTAGCGAATGACAGCAATCGATTTGGGCGCCACGGGCGGGTTTTTCGGTACAAGTCCGCGTACCAATCGCTTCCCGAATTACTCAGCACTTCGGCACTGCGGGCTTTCCCCTTCAACCCCTGGCGCGTTTCCGTTTTTATTTGGAAAATATCTATTCAATTTGATTTCTCATCTAAAGTATCTATGATTAAACTTTGCGCTCATGTACGAAATATTCGCCTCAAACACCTGCTGTAAGCATCCATTTCGCAAACGTGATGTTATGTCATTGGAATTGAAAATGGAATTATTAGGAAGCGTATTTAACCCAAGCCAATCAGCAATATCGAAACAAAACAAAGAGCAATCCCGATGTAATTCCAGTGGTTTAACTTCTCGCGGAATATCAATATGCCCGCAATTGCACCCAGTGCAACAATCGCCATATTGTTTACCGGAATTACGACCGAACTCTCTAATCCTTTCAATGATAGGGCTTTTAGTAAAAAGTACACCGAAAAATAATTCGGAATTCCCAACATTATTCCGCCCGTAAACGCGTTGGAAGCCGGAACTTTTTTATTTACGAAATACCGGTAAAGCCAAATCGTCAATCCAATGCATCCGGCTGTAAGGAATATCCAACCTGTAAAGGGTTCTAAACCATTCGATCCTAATGTATGCACTTGGTTGTACTTGAAAAATGCATCGATAAAGCCGCTTCCTAAAAAAACAATAAACGGAAAACTAAGGTAGCGACGCTCAACCGCATGATGTTCGTTTTTACGTGTGGTTAAAATTACTGCTGCCATTGCCGCCATTAATCCCAGAATTTTAAATAGTCCATAGCTTTCGCCGAGCAATAAAATGGCGTAAAGCACCGGTATAACCAACGACATTTTATTTGCAACTGTTGTTACCGAAACTCCGATTCGCTGTGCACTTATTCCAATGATGTTGAACAGACTGATGAACAAAACGCCCATAATTAGGGCATTCGCGAACCATGGCTCATGAGTAGCCTCACCAAAGCCAATTCCAGATGGATCGAGCGCAAAACTTAAAGTGGCAGCAACGGCATAATTCACCACAATAGCATCCGAGGTTTCTATCCGGTAACGCTCGAACAGCTTAAAAACCACCATGATGGCGGCCGAGCTGAGCATGCTGAGGATGAGATACATCATTACGTTCGAATGGATTTAGAAAATCGCTCGTTCTGCAATTAGTATTTCAACAATTCAATTATGGCATGCTTCACTTTATCTGCATTGGGCAACATGGTTTGTTCCAGTGTGCTGTTAAGCGGAATTGCAGGAAGATTTTCAGATCCCAGTACGCGAACCGGACCATCGAGCGATTCGAAGCAATGCTCCTGAATCAACCCGGCAAGACCTCGTGCGAATGAGTTTCCTGAAGGTTCTTCGGTCAAAACAAGGCATTTTTTACTCTTGCGCACCGAAGCGAATATAGCTGCTTCATCGAGTGGATAAATGCATCGCAAATCGATAATCTCAACCGTATCCTGCATTTCTTTCGTAGCATTCAGTGCCCAATGTACCCCCATTCCATAGGTAATTACAGTTAGCGTTGGCTTCGTGTATTGTTCTTCAATTAGCTGCACTATGGCAGATTTTCCTAAGGGAAGCACGTATGCTTCGTCCGGCTCGGGTCGCCTCGCTGTTTCGGTGCCTTTTACTTTTGACCAATAAAGCCCTTTATGCTCGAGAATAACCACCGGATTCGGATCGTAATACGCGGCTTTGATTAATCCTTTCAAATCAGCTCCATTGCTGGGATACACGATTTTAATTCCACGGATATTGCTCAATACGCTTTCAACCGACGACGAATGATAGGGTCCTCCGCTGCCGTAAGCTCCGATAGGAACCCGTAAAACCATGCTCACCGGCCATTTGCCATTTGTAAGGTAACACGAACGCGCCACTTCTGTAAATAGCTGATTCAATCCCGGCCAGATGTAATCGGCAAATTGTACTTCCACGATTGGTTTCAGTCCAACGGCCGACATTCCAACGGTAGAGCCTACGATAAAAGCTTCCTGAATGGGCGTATTGAAAACGCGCGCATCGCCGAACTTCTGAGCCAGAGTTGCAGCCTCGCGAAACACACCACCGAGGCGCGCACCAACATCCTGACCGTATAACAAACATTCGGGATGTTTTCGCATCAATTCTTCAACGGCAAATAATGCACAATCTACCATCACAACACTATCGTCGCGATCGGGTGTCCTATTGCCGCTTTCCTCAACAATTGCAGTTGGTGCAAAATCGTGCGTAAACAAATCTTCCGAGCGCGGATCATCTGCCTTAAGGGCTTGTTCAAAATCGAACGCAACCAGTTCACGTGCTTCATTTTCAAGCGATTCAATTTCGCTTTGAACAAAACCGTTTTTAAGCAATTGACTTATTAAAACCGGATAAGGATCGCGGCTGCGGGCCTCATCCAAATCGTCGCGATACCATTCCATACGCACGCCAGAGGTATGGTGATTGAGCAAGGGTACACGCGCATGAAGCAACATTGGGCGGCGCTCTTTGCGGATTATTTCGAGCATCTCAGCCGCAGTGGCAAACGATTCTGCGAAATTAGCTCCATCAATGCTCCGCGCTTCGATTCCTTTAAATCCTTTGATGTATTCGAATGCATTCTGTGCGCGGGTTTCGGCTGCATTGGCCGAAATGTCCCAGCCGTTATCCTGCACGAGATAAAGAATTGGCAATTGCTTCAATGCCGCCATTTGAAATGCTTCAGCGATTTCACCTTCGGTAACGGAAGCATCGCCAAGCGAACAAACTACAACTGGCGAATCGGATAAATTTTCGTGCGAAATTCCCGTTTTTTCTTTGTACCAAAATCCCATTGCAGCGCCAGTAGCGGGAATTGCCTGCATACCGGTTGCCGAACTTTGATGTGGAATTTTGGGTTTATCGGCATCGCGCAAACTGGGGTGGCAATAATAGGTGCGACCTCCCGAAAAAGGATCATCGCGTTTTGCCAACAATTGCAGCATCAATTCGTATGGACGCAATCCCATACCCAGTAACATGGCATCATCGCGGTAATATGGAAATGCGTAATCACATGGTTTAAGCTGCATCGAAACGGCAAGCTGAATGGCTTCGTGTCCGCGCGACGTGGCATGAACATACTTCGAAACAAGCTTGAAGTTCGACTCGTACAATTCGGTCATCGCTTTTGCCTGAGCCATTAGGGAAAAGGCGCGTTTCAGAACGTCTTTTGAAAATTTTTCAGCCATTGGGGCAGCGAAGGTAAGAAGAAAATAAGTTGGTAAGCAGCATTTATGCGACTGCCTGCACTATACAGAGAATTGAAATCAAGAAAGCCTAACCGCCGGCCTTTTTCACCCGATACCCTTTTGAAAGCAAGTACTGCACGATTTTATCGCGGTGGTCGCCTTGAATAATGATATCACCTTCTTTTACATTTCCGCCACAGCCGCACAAGCTCTTTAGGCTTTTGGCGAGTTGCTCGGCGTCTTCCGATTTGCCGATAAACCCTTTTATAACCGAGGCTTTTTTATCGCCTTTGTAGCGTTCGAGCCAAATTTTCAATTCTTGTGAATGATTGGGAAGCGTTTCGGCTTCAACATTTTGTTCCTGTTCGTAAACAAAGTTCGGATTGGTCGAATATACCACGTTGATGCGATCCTTGGGCTTGCTCATGTGGCAAAATTAGCAGAAATTATCGTGAAAGGATAGCGCTTGAATGAATAGTCGAAAATCGCTGAATTATTAACACCATTAGCCATATTTTGATTGTTCGGAATAGATTTACAGTAAAGTAAACTATCGTCTGTATGAAAACGGATACCATTTCCATTGAAAACAAGATATTCACAATCCGCGATACGCAAGTGATGATTGATCGGGATCTGGCCGAATTGTATCAGGTCGAAACCAAAGTCCTTAACCAAGCTGTTAAACGAAATATTGAACGGTTTCCTGAGTACTTTCGATTTCAATTGCTTAAAAATGAGCTAGATGAACTGGTCACAATTTGTGACCAGTTCATGGTTTTAAAACACAGCTCCACGCTTCCTTACGCATTTACCGAGCAGGGAGTTGCCATGCTTTCGGCTGTTTTACGAAGCAATGTGGCTGTTCAAATTAGCATTCAAATTATGCAATCGTTTGTTTCTATGCGGCGTACTTTGCGCAATGTGCAGGGTGTTATACAACGGATTGAGCACATAGAAATGAAGCAGGTTCAAACCGATTCAAAACTTGAAACTGTTTTAAAAGCGCTCGAAAAGGAAGTCATTCCCCGCCAAGGCATTTTCTTCGAAGGTCAACTATTCGACGCGCATGTTTTTGTGAGCCAGCTCATTAAAAAAGCAAGGTTTCAGCTTGTATTGGTTGATAATTATATCGATGAGTCCACGCTGCTTTTACTAACTAAACGAAAGGATCAGGTGAAATGCATCATATATTCACGCCCTAAAGTTTCACTGCTAAAAGATCTCGAAAAACACAACAGGCAATATCCGCATATTTCTTTCAAGGAAAATTGCAGCAGCCACGACCGTTTTCTAATTGTTGATAAACAACTCTATCATTTTGGTGCATCATTCAAAGATCTAGGCAATAAATGTTTTGCGTTTAGTCGGATGGATGCTTTGCGGTCTGAAATTGAAGCCAAATTGCTTGAAGTTGCATATTAATTTTCATCAAATCAGGTTGCTCTGCTTTAAATTTGCATTCTAGCTTCTGCTCAGCTTGAAAGATTCCGAGCTTACAAATCAATGAAGAACAGCGAACTTGATCAATATTTTACCTCTGAACTTAATTTTTCAGACATATTATCTCGATTACGCTCGATTATGCTCGGTTGTGGATTAAGTGAGGTAAGCAAATGGCAAGCCCCCTGCTATACAAATGAAGGTAAAAACATTTGCATTTTGGGTCGGTTTAAGGATAATTGCGTTTTGAGCTTTTTTAAAGGCGCCATGCTTCGTGATGAAGCCGGAATTTTAACGAAGGCCGGCGAGAATAGTCAGGAGGGCAGAATCATTCGGTTCCGCACTATGGACGATTTTGCGCGCGTTGAACCGTATTTTAAAGCCTATATTTTTGAGGCTATCGAGCTCGAACGTTTGGGCGTAAAAGCAGCCCCTGAGCATAAACATATCTGGGAAATTCCGAGTGCATTTAATGCAGTTTTTGCCTCTGATGAGACCTATAAAGCGGCGTTTGAAGCCTTAACTGCCGGGCGGCAACGCGCATATGCCATGTTTGTAGCCGCGGCTAAACATGAGAAAACACAACTTGATCGTGTAGCGAAATTTCGCCAACGTATTTTAGACGGCTATGGCATGAACGATTGCACTTGCGGCTTATCGCGCCGAATGCCCAATTGCGATGGATCGCACAAGCAGTTAAAAAAGCAAGAAACGGAATAAATCGCCACGCTTAGCGAACCAAAAAGGAGAATTATTGTTTAATCCGGTATGAAAACAATCATTCTTTCAACGGCATTAATTTGCCTATTTAACCAATGTACACGCGTGGTATCGGCGCCAAGTGAAAACGTTATGACTACAACTTCATTTTACGACTTTAAACTGCCATCGCTCGATGGTAAAACCATTGATTTTTCTTCATTTAAAGGCAGGAAAGTACTTATTGTAAATACGGCATCAGAATGTGGATACAC
>JBKCFX010000582.1:0-10839 GCA_046303595.1 Bacteroidia bacterium | reverse complement strand
GGCGGATGCTCAGCGCATCCCAAGGTGCAGTCATCCCAAAACGGTTGAATAAATTCGGCATGACAAGCTGGCTCAGAATTAAATTTATGTACACGAACGCTGTATTCATCCGCCAACACAAAATTCAAATGCATCAAGGCAAACAGGTATGCATCGCCCTGCGCATTTTTTTCGTTTGTGCGGGATGAATGCATCAACCACGCTATCAAACGAGCTTCAAACCGATCTTCGAGTGCAGTAACGTGTAACGAGTCGCCATGGTCAGCAATCGAAATCACATCAAACATAGTCCCGTCGAGCCTCAACTCTTTTCCATCATCCAAAGCACATGCTTTAAATCGCGCTTTGCTGATCGTGAATTGTATAGCGTTGTCTGGATTCGATTTCGCACGAATTTCCTGCTGAACAATACGAAATGCCTGCAACGATTTGATGCCCATCCACAAACCGCCTGCTTGCAAAAACAGAACAAGGAGCACCATAACCGGAGCTATTTTAGGCATTCGCTTCATGATTTCTTGCTTCGAATGATAAGCACACTGGGCAAATGGTCGAGCCAAGTACTCTTGCTTTCGAGCAACATGCGCCAGCTGTCGTAGGTTATGAGCATCAAATCCTGTTGTTCGAGGAAGCTTTTCTGAATCAATTTATCTTCGAAACGCTTCATTTTTCCGGGCAATTCGGTATTAAAGTATGCAATTTCACGCTCTACTTCGGCAAACCCTTGCTGATCGCTGAGGGTAATTTCGGAGCCTGAATTACGCGCAAAGTTCGCAGCATATTTAAGCAGGATAGCGTCATCTGTGCGAAAAATCGGAATAAAAATACTGTCTGCATCCGAAAAATCCCGGTCAATCATTACCGCTACGTCGCAATCGCTATCCTGTATAAAACTGCGGGCTTTCTCATCAATAAGGTCATTTATCGGTAAAATAGGGCGTTGCCCGGTAATGGTATCAAGCAGGTTTTCGGGAGCAAAGGATTTGGTTACGCCAACAATATTTCCGAGAAGAGATCCAGTGTAAAGCGATTTTCCTGCCCCTAGCAGCAATAAATCGGTTTGATCTTCTTGTATTTGTCCATCGACTTCTTTGAATAAGTCGGCTGCGAATTTGTACTCTTTCGTAAGCGGCACATCGAGTTTTTCAGCTTCAGCAATAATTGGTCTGAAGCTCTGCCGTTCAAAATCTTCCACATTGATTAAACTCACATCGGCACCCAGTGTAACGTGAATGGCTTTATATGTTACAGCATTGTTATTTCGCCCCAACATTTGTGTGGCAAGCCGTAATAATTTACGTCCCGAAGAGGCTAATCCGAAAGAGATCAATACTTTGTATACATCATTTCGTTTTTCGGAAGAAATCGGTTTAGTCGCAGCATCGCTTCGAAAGATGAAGTCTATAAAACTTAATGCCGGACCGGTAACAAATGTAGTGAGCAATGCCATAACAACGAGCATGGCGAAGATTTCAGAACTTAAAATTCCAAGGTCGAATCCGATATTCAATACAATGAGCTCCATCAAACCACGCGTATTCATAAGTGCGCCAAGGGAGAGGCTGTCTTTCCACGACTGTCCGGTAAGTTTTGATGCAGTAAAGGCTCCAAGAAATTTCCCCGCGATGGCCACAGAAACTACGAGAGCACAGATTTTCCATAGCGATGGTTCAGAAAGAAGATTAATTTGCGTGCGCAATCCGGTGAACACAAAGAAAAGTGGAAGAAGAAGTACTAAGGCCACATCTTCGGTTTTCTCGACTAAAATTTTTCTAAAATTCATGTTCGGTGGCATTACTACACCGGCTAAAAATGCTCCGAACAAAGCATGAATACCAATAATTTCGGTGGCCCAGGCCGAACAAAGCATCGTAATAAAAATCATCGCAATAATTCCACGCGAAATGCTCTCGCGATTCGAGTAAATATTGCCCAGCCGTATCATAAAAGGCCTTAAAACGAACAACATAAACAATACAAAAAGAACCGAAAGTGAAATTGTAACAAGAGCAGATGCAAGCGAACCTGCTTTAACAATTGCAATAACGATTGCCAGAAGGCACCAAGCTGTAACATCATCGATTGCTGCAGTTGTGATGGCTAAAATCCCCAAACGGGTTTTTGAAAGTTTGCGTTCTTTAACGATTCTGGCTAGAACCGGAAAGGCCGTTACACTCATCGATACCCCCATAAAAAGTCCGAACGCAAGAAACGGCACAGTAGAAGGCGCAAAATCGGAATAGAGATAATACGCCAGACCTACACCAAAGGTAAATGGAAACAATATGCCTACATGCGAGATGAAAATAGCGTCTTTAAAGCGGCTGCGTAACACTCCCATGTCGAGCTCCATGCCGATAACAAACATGAAGAGAATCAGTCCGATTTGGCTGATAAATTTAAGATTGGGAAGCGATTCGACCGGGAAGAGAAACTGAAAAAATTCAGGTTGCCAGGTACCGAGCAAGGTTGGACCAAGCAGAATTCCGGCAAGGATTTCACCAATTACTGTTGGTTGACCGATGCGGGCTAATAGTAAACCAATGGCTCGCGAAACAGCAAGAATGGTAACGATTTGGATGATGAGGATTGAAAGTTCATGGGTGATGCTTTCTTTGAGTAGCAATTGAATCTCACGGATATACCCTGCAATGGAATGATCGATTGCGTGAACGGGGAAAATGCCAGTTTCGAGCGTTTTGCCGGCCTTCAAAATAAAATACACCGCGATGAAAGCAACGACAATGGCGAACGAATAAGAGCCGATGTATTTCCGCATGCGGGCAATTTACACATTGTACAGTAAATGTTGGTTAAGCGTACGTGATTTCAGCAAAACTTTAGTAAAACAGGTAATGAGGATATGGAATTACCCGCTGATGAACCTCCGGGAACACCATGGTCTGATCGTGGTATGGCCTACCATTTCTTTGATGGCAAGTCTTGGGTTAGCAATCCAGATTACCAAGATGCAAACAACATTGCGCGCGTTGATGCGGCGCGTACCGGGTTTGGTGCTATTGGCCGCTTAGGAAATAAGGCATTTCATCCAATAAACAAGAAGGACAATCGTTGGTAAATATGCCGAGAGGGTAATGGCGCTTGGGTGTATCAGAAGAATTAGGGAAACAGCTGTCCCCACCCGCGAACAAGTTCGGAAAAGGTTATCAACTCGGCAAGCCGAATTTTTCGACTGAAATATGAACAGCGATGTTCGTAAGAATTATCCGTTTTGCGATTTTGAAACGGTTAAGCAAAAAACATGTTGTAACTTGAATCCGGGGAGGAGGAGTGGTGGCCCCCTTTAAAATCGAGTCCGAATAGAGCTCTTATCACCTTAAAACAAGCACATTATTACCAAAATCTGTGCTTAATAAACGTTTCTCAGCCCGAATTTTTTCAAACTTATTTCATCACAACACTTCTAAGCGCTCCAACAGGCCTTCTCCTTTTTTCAGAACTGCATTTTGCACATCCAGCTGCATTTTATCCCACGTTTTATACATCATGCCAATGCGTGGATTCCGCTCCAGTTTAGCACGATTTCGCACATGGAAATGCCAGTATAAGGCATTAAATGGACAAGAATTCGCTTCTGTTTTTGTCTTTGCATCGTATGCACAATTGCCGCAATAATCGCTCATTTTCTGAATATACGCAGCACTCGAGCAATAGGGTTTTGAGCCAACAATTCCGCCATCGGCAAATTGACTCATGCCTCGCGTATTGGTAATTTCGACCCATTCGATGGCGTCGATGTAAATGCCTAGGTACCAGCGGTCGGCTTCATCGGGATTTATACCTGCAAGCAACATAAAATTGCCCGTTACCATGAGGCGTTGAATGTGATGCGCATAAGCATGCTCGAGACTTTGGCCTATCGCGTGTTTCAGGCAGTTCATTTTCGTTTCGCCCGTCCAAAACCATTCGGGCAGTTTACGATTGGCCTCGAAAAAATTCAACTGTGCATAGCCCGGCATCTGCGCCCAATAAATGCCACGCATGTATTCGCGCCACCCGAGGATTTGCCGAACGAAACCTTCGAGCTGGTTAAGTGCGATGCGTTCAGGATTCCTTTTCCATGCCTCAATACAGGTTTCGATAACCTCAAGCGGATGTAGCATTTTGGTGTTGAGTGCAAATGAAAGGCGAGAATGAAAAAGGAACGCATCTTTCTCGGTCATGGCATCCTGATAGGTTCCGAAATGAGGTAACAGTTGGGTGGCAAAATGTTTCAGAATTTCGAGCGACTGCATTCGATTAAGGGGCCAAGAAATTGTGTTGCCGTTAATTGTTCCTATGGAAGGAAGATTCGCATTCCCAATACGCATGAGCACATCGGGAATCGAATTTTCAATTTGGGGCATTTGGGGAAGTGAAAACTTCGAAGGCAGTTTGCTGCGGTTGTCGTGATCGAAATTCCACTTCTCCCCGATCGGTTCTTCGCCATGCATGAGGATACCCGTTTTGCGGCGCATCATGCGGTAAAAGCTCTCCATCAGGTAGGTTTTCTTGCCGGCGAAATGCTCCGAGAGGGCTTCGCGTTTGCAAAGAAAATGCTCTGTATCGCAAGCCTCAAAAGGAAGCCCTAATCCGGCACAAAACTCCGCAAGTTCCCTATCGAGCCGATATTCGTCGGGCAGCTGGTATTCGAAGCGTTCAATCCCAAGTTGGGCAATGAGTTTTGACAGTTCGGTGCTCAACGACCCCGAATTATCAGGCGCATCGATGTAATGATATTCAACGTGGTGACCGGCCGATCTTAGCGTTACAACAAAACGCTCCATCGCAGCAAAAAAGGCAGCTATTTTCTGGATGTGATGCGTTACGTAAAGGCTTTCCTGTTTGAGTTCGAACATCACATAAACAACCGAATTGTCGACATTTCGAAACCAGGAATGTTGCAGATTGAGTTGATCGCCCAAGATGAGGCGTAGGGTTTTCATTTTGATTAAACACACTCAACAGGTGAAATGTTGCGGATCATTCAGACACGATTTTTGCACAAAACATCGCAAATAAAAAGCGGACAACCAGCCTAAACCGATTGTCCGCTAAAAATTAAATTCTAAACCTTAAGCCTGCGCTGTTGGACCTCCAAAATTCATCGGGAAAGGAGCGGTGCCCCCTCCTTCAACTTTAATACTTCCATGAGCGGCTTCGAACTTGGAAATATTATCCTTCAAGGCCGACATCAAACGCTTGGCATGCTGAGGAGTTAAAACAATCCGCGATTTTACTTTCGCTTTCGGAACACCGGGCATCATCTTAATAAAATCAACGACGAACTCCGAATTCGAATGCGTTATAATGGCAAGATTCGAATAAATCCCCTCGGCAATTTCTTCCGAAAGCTCAATGTTCAATTGCCCTTCGGGCATGTTTTGTTCTTCGTTCATTGCCTTTCAGATTATAGGTATGATTCTTCTTTAGCACGCTTCTTTGACGCCATTAGTGCTGTGAACTCGTCCTGAGATCCTACGATGATGTTTTCGTATTCGCGCAATCCGGTTCCAGCAGGAATTAGATGTCCTACAATTACGTTCTCTTTCAAGCCAAGCAAATGATCTGATTTTGCAGAAATCGCAGCCTCATTCAATACCTTGGTTGTTTCCTGGAAGGATGCCGCCGAAATAAACGACTTAGTTTGCAATGAAGCACGGGTTATACCTTGCAATACCTGACGCCCCGTTGCCGGAACAGCATCGCGGGAATCGACCAGCTTCATATCTTTACGCTTCAGCATAGAATTCTCATCGCGCAGCTTACGTGCAGATATAATCTGACCTGCTTTCAATGTCGTTGAATCGCCCGGCTCAATTACCACCTTCTTATCAAAGATAAAATCGTTCTCCTCTTTAAACTCAAGCTTGTTAACTGTCTGACCTTCGAGGAATTTGGTATCGCCCGGATCTTCAATTTCAATCTTGCGCATCATCTGGCGAACAATCACCTCGAAGTGCTTATCGTTGATTTTCACACCTTGTAAACGATACACCTCCTGAATTTCATTCACTAGGTATTCCTGAACCTTCGTAGGCCCTTTGATAGCCAAAATATCACTTGGCGTAGTTGCGCCGTCTGAAAGCGGTTGACCGGCTTTCACGAAGTCGTTCTCCTGAACAAGTATGTGCTTGCTCAACGATACGAGGTATTTCTTTTGCTCTCCGGTTTTACTTTCTACAATAATTTCGCGGTTACCACGCTTCACCTTACCGAAGCTTACAATACCATCAATCTCCGATACTACAGCCGGATTCGACGGATTACGTGCTTCGAACAATTCGGTTACACGCGGAAGACCACCCGTGATATCGCCCAGCTTACCGCTTTGACGAGGAATCTTCACAAGAATTTCGCCCGCCTGAACTTTCTGCCCATCATTCACAACGATGTGCGCACCAACCGGCAAGGAGTATGAACGAACTACTTCTTTCGTAGAGCTCATAATCTTGATTACAGGGTTACGGGTCTTATCGCGACGCTCAATGATTACTTTCTCACGGAAACCGGTTTGCTCATCGCTTTCTTCGCGATACGTAACGCCATCTTCAAGATCTTCAAAGCTGATTTTACCCGCAGTTTCTGAAACGATAACCGCGTTATACGGATCCCAATCGCAAATCAAATCACCTTTCTTCACATCCGAACCATTTTCGATGTACATTGAAGCACCATACGGAATATTCGCTGTAGTAAGAATCATCATGGTAGCGCGGTCGATGATACGCATTTCGGCCGATCGACCAATTACAATCGAAACAGGCTTCCCGTTTTCATCTTCTTTCGAAACAGTACGCAATTCGTCAATTTCGAGTAGTCCATCGAACTTCGCTTCCACCTTCGATGATGCAGCGATATTCGAAGCTGTTCCCCCCACGTGGAATGTACGCAAGGTAAGCTGTGTACCGGGCTCTCCAATCGATTGAGCTGCAATAACACCAACAGCCTCACCTTTCTGCACCATGCGGCCAGTTGCAAGGTTACGCCCGTAGCACTTCGAACATACCCCTTTCTCTGATTCGCAGGTCAACACCGAACGAATTTCAACCGCTTCAATGCCCGAAAGTTCAATTTTTTTAGCTTCATCTTCGTTGATTGCGGTACCACTTTCAACCAATAACTCGCCTGTTTCTGGAGAGTATACATCGTGCAATGAAGTACGACCTAGTATGCGATCGAACAAACTCTCTACGATTTCTTCGTTGTTCTTCAACGGAGTTGCAATCAGTCCGCGTAACGTTCCGCAGTCTTCTTCCGAGATAATTACATCCTGTGAAACATCAACCAAACGACGCGTCAGATAACCCGCATCGGCCGTCTTTAATGCCGTATCGGCAAGACCTTTACGTGCACCGTGGGTTGAGATGAAATACTCAAGAATTGATAATCCTTCTTTAAAGTTAGAGAGAATAGGATTCTCGATAATCTCACCACCGGTTGCACCCGATTTCTGAGGCTTGGCCATCAGACCACGCATTCCGGAGAGCTGACGAATCTGCTCTTTCGAACCACGTGCTCCAGAGTCAAGCATCATGTAAATTGGATTAAAGCCCTGGTTATCATTCACCAGCTGGTTCATTAAACGCTGCGTTAAACGCGAGTTGGTATGCGTCCAGATATCGATAATCTGGTTGTAGCGCTCATTGTTGGTAATAAAGCCCATATTGTAGTTGGCCAATACCTCTTCAACTTGCTTATTGGCATCATCGATCATTTTCTCTTTATCCTCAGGTACAATTACGTTACCGAGGTTAAACGAAAGACCACCCTTAAATGCCATTGTAAATCCAAGTTCCTTAATATCGTCGAGGAATTTCGCCGTAGAAGCCATTCCGGTTTCTTTCACGATGTTACCGATGATATCACGCAACGATTTCTTGGTCAATAATTCGTTGATGTATCCCACTTTATGCGGAACAACCTGGTTGAACAATACGCGACCAACAGTGGTGTCGATGAGTTTTTTCTCCAGGATTTCTCCTTCCTTCACATTGGTTTTAACTTTAATCCATGCGTGAAGGTCAACGCGTTTTTCGTTGTATGCAATGATAACTTCCTCGGGTGAGTAGAAGGTCATTCCTTCACCATTAACAACACGAGTCGCATCAGTTTTCCGGCCTTTGGTCATGTAATACAGACCCAAAACCATGTCCTGAGAAGGTACCGTAATTGGAGCACCATTCGCAGGGTTCAAAATGTTGTGCGAAGCAAGCATCAGCAATTGTGCTTCAAGGATAGCCGCATTACCGAGAGGAACGTGTACCGCCATCTGGTCGCCATCGAAGTCGGCGTTGAATGCCGTACACACAAGCGGGTGAAGCTGAATGGCTTTCCCTTCGACCAGTTTTGGCTGGAAAGCTTGTATACCCAAACGGTGAAGCGTTGGGGCACGATTCAAAAGAACAGGATGTCCTTTCAGGATATTTTCGAGGATGTCCCAAACAATTGGCTCCTTCTTGTCTACAATCTTCTTCGCCGATTTTACGGTCTTAACAACGCCACGCTCAATCATTTTACGAATGATAAACGGCTTAAACAACTCGGCTGCCATGTCTTTCGGCAAACCACATTCGTGCAGTTTCAACTCCGGACCAACGACAATTACCGAGCGCGCTGAATAATCGACACGTTTACCAAGTAAATTCTGACGGAAACGCCCTTGCTTCCCTTTAAGTGAGTCTGAAAGTGATTTCAAAGCACGATTTGACTCGGTCTTCACCGCGTTCGACTTACGCGAATTATCAAGAAGTGAGTCGACCGCCTCCTGAAGCATACGTTTTTCGTTGCGGAGAATTACCTCTGGTGCTTTAATTTCGATCAAACGCTTCAAACGATTGTTACGAATAATCACACGGCGGTAAAGATCGTTTAAGTCAGATGTTGCGAAGCGTCCGCCATCCAATGGCACCAATGGGCGCAATTCCGGCGGAATAACCGGGATAACTTTCATAATCATCCATTCGGGACGATTGATGAAGTTATTTTCATTTGCCGAACGGAAAGCTTCAACAACCTGAAGGCGCTTCAAAGCCTCATTCTTACGCTGTTGTGATGTTTCATTGTTTGCTTTGTGACGCAAATCGTACGACAATTCTTCCAGATTGAGGCGGTTGAGCATCATATTCAATGCATCAGCTCCCATTTTTGCGATGAACTTATTTGGATCGCTGTCGTCGAGGTATTGATTTTCTTTTGGAAGGTTTTCGAGTACCTGAAGGTATTCTTCCTCTGTAAGAAAATCCATGTCGCTCAAACCAGATTCACCGGCTTGTCCGGCCTGAATTACCACATAACGCTCATAATAAATAATAGCATCGAGCTTCTTGGTGGCCAATCCGAGCAGGTAACCGATTTTGTTTGGCAATGAGCGGAAGAACCAGATGTGCGCAACCGGCACAACCAGCTGAATGTGTCCCATACGCTCGCGACGAACCTTTTTCTCGGTTACTTCGACACCGCAGCGGTCACAAACAAGTCCTTTGTAACGAATGCGCTTGTATTTACCGCAATGGCATTCGTAATCTTTAACCGGACCGAAAATTCGCTCACAAAATAAACCTCCCATTTCGGGCTTGTAGGTTCTGTAATTGATTGTTTCGGGTTTAAGAACTTCACCATGGCTCTGTTCGAGAATGTCCTCGGGAGAAGCCAACGATACGATGATTTTCTTGAAGTTACTTTTGAGTTTTACGTCTTTGCGCAAAGCCATAGTTTTTATTTTTCGTTAATTAAAAATCCTCCCGGCGCCTATGCCCGGGAGGCAGAAAAATTAATCAAGGGTAATCTTGAGACCCAAACCGCGTAGTTCGTGCAACAATACATTGAACGATTCCGGAATTCCCGGTACCGGCATGTTATCGCCTTTCACGATAGCTTCATAAGCTTTCGCGCGACCAATAACATCATCGGACTTCACAGTAAGGATTTCCTGAAGGATGTTGGCCGCACCAAATGCTTCGAGTGCCCATACCTCCATCTCACCAAAACGCTGCCCACCAAACTGCGCCTTACCACCAAGCGGCTGCTGGGTAATGAGTGAGTATGGTCCAATTGAACGGGCGTGCATCTTATCGTCAACCATGTGACCCAATTTCATCATATAGATGATACCAACCGTTGCAGGCTGATCGAATTTATCGCCCGATCCACCATCGCGAAGGAATGTACGACCAAATTGAGGTACGTTTGCCTGCTTGGTGTAGTCATTGATTTGATCGATACTCGCGCCATCAAAAATAGGCGTTGCAAACGTCATTCCGAGCTCTTGCCCTGCCCACCCAAGTACAGTTTCGTAAATCTGTCCGAGATTCATTCGGGAAGGTACACCAAGTGGATTCAGTACAATGTCGACCGGTGTCCCATCTTCGAGGAATGGCATTTCTTCATCGCGCACGATACGGGCAACAATACCCTTGTTACCGTGACGACCAGCCATTTTATCTCCTACTTTCAGTTTACGCTTTTTAGCAACGTACACTTTGGCAAGCTGCACAATTCCAGCAGGCAGCTCATCGCCCACCGTAGCAGCAAATTTCTTGCGTTTCGCAATTCCATGAATGTCGTTGTAGCGAATCAGATAGTTATTCAAAAGGGTTTTAATCTGATTGTTCTTGTCTTTATCTGTAGTCCACTTGTTTGGATTAACCGCAGCATAGTCAATGCCCTGCAACAATTTCACCGTGAACTTCGCTGATTTTGGCAATACTTCTTCTTTAAAGTTGTTGTAAACCCCTTGAGATGTTTTACCATTCACAAGTTGAAAGAGCTTATCAACGAGCGTATTTTTCAACTCCACAAGATCTTTATCGCGTTCAGCGTCAATCTTGGCTAGCGTAG
>JBKCFX010000581.1:0-12524 GCA_046303595.1 Bacteroidia bacterium | reverse complement strand
CTGCTTCTTTTTTTAGGCCATTCGTTCCCGAGCAGTTTATGGTTATTTCTGTTCCATACTTACCGCCGAGTTTTGATCCTTTCTTGATCTTCCAGTTGACTTCAAACTGAAAACCAATTTCGCCATTGGGCTGTGTAGCATATGGATAAATGGTTGCCGGAAGATTATACGTGTGTTGGCGGGTTAAAGCAGGTAAAAAGTTGATGTTATAGCCGTTCCCAGTTGCAGCGCGGTCGGAACGAAAATCGAAATTATCGAGTCGTTTTACGGCGGCTACTATTCCCAAACCTTTTGTGGAGTAGGCGAGCGAAAGATTTAGTGCCTGACCCTCTTTATAAATCTGTCCATTTGTTCCTGAGGGATCATTGATTTTATAACCGTATTCAGAATTGAAATTAAATTTACCGCGAATGATATTCAGACGGCCCGAGAATGCAGCTACATTTTCGGGAAGATAATACAAAGGATCCTGATCGTCTTGGTAGCGGCTAACGGCACTTCCTCCAACAATGAAGTTTGTTTTTAATTCTTTATTCGGAGCAAATACCTGATTAATGTTAATATCGATATCTCCACCGCGAATGATGCCGGGGCTGAGTGAAAAAAAAGCGCGCTGGCGAGCTACTAAGCCCTTTACAACCAAGCCGGGGATCGGCTCGTATTTAACGCGGGCACCGTCGAGCACATTATCGAAGCCCAGCCCACGTTCTTCGTAAGCACGCAAGATTAATCCACTTCCGAACTGTTCGTAGAAATTTCCAATGGTCGCTTCAAGATGGTCGTTGGAGTAGGATGCAAAACGGAAAGGGAACCCCGAGCCTTTGTAGCGCGAGTCGAAGCCTTGCATTACATTGAGGTAATTTTCGTAACGTAAGCCTCCAGAAAAGTTTCCCCGAGTATACCAAAGATTCATAAATCCGTTGGAGAGGATTTTTTCGGGAACAACAGGAGCTCCAATTAGCGTATCGACGTTGTAATATTGTGCATCGAGCTGGAAATTTCCATGTAATTCGCCCAAATCGGGTTTGTTGCTAGGCGTAGTTTGTGCGCTCAACTGGATCGCACCAGTTATAAGCGCAATCAGTAAAAGGTATTTGTGCATGAAGTATTATTCAGCGATGGTTTTACCGGCAGCGACTTTTTGTACGAGCTCGAATAGTTTTAATTCGTCGCCTTCAGTATAGCTGTTGTGCTGCCATACGATTTGCTTCTTTCCATCAAGCAGAAAAGTATGTGGAACTAAATTTACGTTTAATGCCCTTTTCAAATCAGCATTGGCATCAAGATAAACTTCATAGTCCCATCCTTTCCCGTTTACAAAGGGAGCCACTTTTGCCATGTTTCGGGCGTCGTCGATGGAAATAGCGATAAGTTTTACGCCTGTTTTTTCTTTCCAATCGTCGTATAAATCTGAAATGTTCGTTAGTTCATTTACGCAAGGTTTGCACCATGTAGCCCAGAAAGAAATAATGATTGGTTTACCGTTGTTGTTAAAATCGGCTGTAGAAATGGATTTGCCGTCGAGGGTTTTGAGCATAACTTCCGGAAGCTGACGCGACTTTTCAGAAGTTTGTGCTGCAAGAAAGGCTGGAAGGAAAAGTAAAAACAGAATCTTTTTCATTACGCTAAAATAAAAAAAGCCGGAGAATAAACCCCGACTTTTTTAAAATACCCACTCTTTACTAGTTAAAAAAGAGACGAATCATTATTATTTGGTAACGTTAAAGCGTTTTACTGATTCAGCAGAATCAGAGCTTAGACGAATTGTGTAAGATCCTGATGCCAAGTCAGAAACGTTCATCGGAATTGAAGTTAATCCAGTTCCAGTGGTGTTGAACATTTCAAATTTCACGCGTTGCCCAAGAATATCGAAAATCTCTACATTAACAGGCTCTGCTTTCTCAAGACTAATTTCGATGTTCAAATTGCTTGTCGCCGGATTTGGGAATACGTTAAAAGCAGTAAAATCATTCGTATTGTCGATTGAAGATGCAGCATCTGTGCGCATTGCATTTTCTGTTTCTGAACCAAAATTAAAGGAATTTGCCTGCTCTTCGATAATAACTGCGCCTGTTGAATTCAAGATTTTGTATCCAAATGGTGGTGCTGTAGTAACTCCACCTGTGTAGCCCATTCCATCGCCATAGCTATCGAACATTTTGAATGAATAACATTTGTTGGCCGCTAAGGTAACCTGATGTGTTTTGGTTGTAGTAGCATCCGGACCGCCTCCTCCAAACTGGTCGGCTGTTCCGGCTACGTATTGTACTTGCGTTACAAGTGTTCCATTATCTTCTCTGATCTCCCAGCTTGTTTCTCCCGGATAGTAGTCAGTTCTAACTTCCACGGTGATGTTTAACGATGCGTATCCGGCAATTCCAACCTCAATCGATTGTTCGTTATTCCCAGTATTTTCGTCTGTACCGCCATTCGGACTTACAGTTGTAACATTCAACACATTCGAGTTGTCTGGCGTAAAGTTGATTGTTCCTAAACTAACGCTTCCTGTTTCATAGAATGCTAGGTTACCTGTCCATGGAATAGAACCTGTAGTACCATTAATTTCGTAATTCACATTACATGATGTAAGTGGCGTTGATCCATAGTTCTGAATCGTTACAGTTGGGGATATGGTGCCAACACAGCTAAAACCATCAACACCCGAAATTGAAGCGGCTACAGCATCAACCGAGTTAGCAGGAGTTACAGGAACATTTTCAGCAAATTGAGCTTGCATAACTTCCTTATTCGCATCATTCTGGATGAACGCAACAACAGCAATTTCATTAATGTCATAAACGTTGGCTAAATCCCATGTTTGTGTGGTTGTAAAAGTTTCGCCAACTGCATACGAACCAGCCATAGTAATTCCGCCAGCATTTGGTAAAAACTTTTTCATCACATTATGGAACTCTGTTTCGCCATTCGAACCCGGTGCCGTTGCAAACGTGATAAGCTTTTCAACTACCGCTAAGCGAAGTTTAAAGGTACCACTTGCTGCCTGTGTACATGTAGTAGTACAATTTACGGTGATGGTTTCGGGTGTTAACGAATACGTTAAGTTGATGTCGAACGAAGCCGGAACTGCATACCGTGAATCGATTAAAGCGGTTGTAAATCCTGCCGGAGCGCCATCATAAGGATTTCCACCGAAAGAAGGAACTGTGCCGTCTAACATGGCAGTAGGGACACCATTTTGACCGTAGTAGGTCTCAAAACGTGTTGCTACTTCAGATGGGTTGTGCTCATTCATTGGATCATATCCCGGAAAATCCCACTGATATTTAAGTGATACAACTTTTGATGAGTTGGCCTCCAACAAGGTGTTAAATGCAGGATTCTGCGCAGCACACGGCGGACAAGACGCATTTGAGCCTTCTTCAATCAAAACGAGACGCTGTGATTGTGAAAATCCGGAAGCCCCAATAAACAGAAGCAAAGCAGATGTAAAAAGTTTTTTCATAAAGAAATGGTTTGAGTTGAATTTTGTGAAAGGTCAAAACTAAAATTATTTTTTCAATTGTCAAGAGTCTTTAGCCTTATTTAACTTCTTGATTAACCCAATATCCACAGCATTGCAAGGCCTTGTGTGCGCGTGCCCTTAATTTTGTAGTTTATTTAGGCTTTTTCTGAATTTATTAGCATCTTTGCAACCTGTAATCTAAATGATAAAAGCATGAAAATTTTTGGTCTTTTAACAATTGCGGTTTTTATTAATTTCTCAAATCTTTTTGCTCAAACTCTTCAAATTGAGGGAATTGATGGCAACTACTGGGATGCTGATTTTGAAGCGATTACATTCAATTGTGATGTGCGCAATCTAAGCGGAGAGTCGGTAAACGTACTCGCTAAGAAAATTGCACCTGCGATGGGGCAAGGGGCACAGAATTTTTTCTGCTGGACACAATGTTATGGTACTTCTACAATTGTATCCCCTGCTCCGCTTGCAATTGCAGCAAACTCAATCCGAAATGAATTTCATGGATACTACAAAAACAACAATCTTTTGGATGACGTAAACATTAAATATGTTTTCTTTCTGCAAGACAATCCAAACGATTCCGTAATGCTTAATGCTATATTCACACCTGCTACATTAGGCTTGTCTGATAATAAAGCGCCAGTTCTTATTTCTGCAGGTCCAAATCCGGCGAATGAAAATTTTTCAATATCCTATTCTCAATTGCCTTATAAAGCAAATTCTGAGAATGATAATGTATTGATTGTTTACAATGCATTTGGCCAAAAAATAATGACTAAAAGCATTGCCGATTATCAAGGTAAATTGAACGTTTCTGTTCAGTCCATTCCAAATGGTGTATATTTTTATAGTTTGGTTTGCAGAAATATTCCAGTTTATTCTGGGCGTTTTATTGTTAAACACTAATTTATCTGCATTTAATTCATGAACATCGGCCCCGGACATTGGATTTTCGCCGCTTTGTTTATGATTGCTTTTGCCTTTGTTTTGGTGTTGTCTTTTCGTAAAGATAAGCGCACGCACAAAGCACATTATTCAAACGCGGGCATAGTTGCAATAGCCATCGGCGCTTCGGTGTTATTGCTCATTATTATTAAAGTTGCCCTTCGACAACTTGCTCCATAATTCCGGCTCCAATATTTCGAGTAATTCCGAAAGCATCATCGCCGTAGCGCCCCATAAAATGCCTGTCTCCAATTTAAAACCCGGAACACTGCGATGTATTCCCGGAAGTTCAAATTTGCCGAGTCGCCGTTCATCAAGAAAGTTGGTTAGAGGAATTTGATAAATATCTTCCACCTCACGTTCGTTTTTCTGGAGGAATAAATTTTCATGCAACGTTGCCACCACCGGAAAAACATGCATCCCACTAACCGGAATGTAAAGTGGACTTAAATTCCCAACTATGCTGCATTGGTGTTCCATTAATCCAATTTCTTCCCGCGCTTCGCGCAGCGCAACTTGGTAAGCATTTTCTTCGCCCCGATCAAACTTCCCGCCCGGAAACGCCAATTGCCCACTGTGGACGCCAATATATTCGGTACGGCGGATTAAAATCACCGATGTATGATCTTCTTCTAAAACCAAAGGAACCAATACTGCTGCTTTTTGTGCATCGATTGGTATGGCCTGAGATCGTCCAAGCGGGGCCAATCGCCATTGCGCATCAGCTCCCGGAAGCTCTGAATCGAGCCGTTTTTTAATTTCCGCTTCCGTGATACGCATGCTTTAAATTTATTTGCAGTTCAAAATTAGCATTTCAATGCATGGAAAGACATTCCAATAGCATGTATCTTTGTGCGTGATGAAGTTCGCGAATCCGGTTTTCTTTTGGGCTCTTCTTAGTCTTGCCGTTCCCATTATCATTCACCTGTTTCATTTTCGGAAGTTTAAAACCGTTTACTTCACGAATGTCCGTTTTTTAAAATCCCTCCAGCAGGAAACGCAAAGCCGCTCGCGATTAAAACATCTGTTGATTTTACTTGCACGCTGTTTGGCGCTTGCTGCGCTTGTTTTTGCTTTTGCCCAACCTTTTATTCCTACCGAACGCAAAGAGAAAACCGGCAAACGGGCCATCAGTTTGTATGTCGATAATTCGTTCTCCATGAACAGCCGAGGCGAAAGTTCCAGCCTGTTCGAATTGGCAAAAAAACACGCCATGGAGATTGTTGAATCGTACAAGGAAACAGATCGTTTTCAGGTGCTTACGAATGATTTCGAAGGCAAGCATCAGCGTTTACTTAGTAAAGAACAATGCATCGAAATGTTGCGCGAGCTCGAACAAAGTGGATCGAGTCGGAAATTATCAGAAGTTATTCAACGTCAGCGCGATCTATTTCATACAGAACAGATAGCAGATGCAAACGCCTACCTTATTTCTGATTTTCAAGAAAATGCGGTGGATTTCAAGTCAATTAAGGCCGATACTTCCATGCATGTTACCTGTGTTTTGCTGAAGGCCAATGGAAACGCCAATTCTTCGCTCGATTCGCTCTGGTTCGAAACTCCTTACCGTCAAAAAGATAAGCCCGATATCCTTTCTTTTTCATTCAGCAATTACGCCGATTCTCGGGTAGATAACATTCCAACTTCACTAAATATAAACGGGGCTCAGCGAGGACTTTCTACCGTAAGTGCCGGAGCCGATTCAAGTTTGGTGTCATCGGTAAAATTTACAAACGCCGGCACCGGCTTTATGCAGGGTGTGCTCACGATTAAAGATTATCCGGTAACGTTCGACGATCAGTTGTTTTTCAGTTATGCGATTCCCGAAAAAATTACTGTTCTGCAAATCAATGCGGCATCAGGCAGTGGCGATTATCTTAAAAAACTGTTTTCAGCTAATGAGGCCTTTGCGTTCGAGGAAACGCCTGCTACGTTGGTCGATTATGCTTCCTTTTCGCGCAAAAATCTGATTGTTCTTAACGAATTACCCGAGTTTTCGAGTGGCCTCATTCAGGAATTGAAGAAATTCACCGAGGCGGGAGGCAACATTGTGGTTTTTCCCCCTCTTAATCCCGATGCAACGAGCTATGCCACCTTTGCTAACGAATTTTCCTGTGCAGAATATACGGCCTTATCGAAGGTGCCGCAACGTGTAGCTTCCTTGAACTTCAATCATTCGATATACGATGATGTTTTTGAGCGCAAACCCGAAAAGCTCGATTTGCCTATGGTGAAGCAGTATTTTCCGATGGTAGCTTCGGCAAAATCTTCCTCCGAAGATGTCATGAAACTGCAGAATGGCGATTACTTTGCGGCTGCATTTGACGCCGGTTCCGGAAAAATCTATCAGTTTTGCACGCCTTTGCGCGAAGAGGCCGGAAATTTTCAGCAGCACGCCATCTTTATCCCCACTTTGTATAAAATTGCTTTGTATGCAGTTCCAAATACACGGTTAAATTATCGCATTGGTACTGCTGAACGAATTACGGTGAACGGATTGCGCAGCGCAAGCGAACAGCCAGTAAAACTAAGCGCTGCCGACGGCTCGTTTGAGATAAGTCCCGAACAACAACAGGTTGAAGGCAAAATTAGCATTGTTGCGGGCACCCAAATTCAAAAAGCCGGCAATTATAAATTGATGCAGGGCGACAGCATTTTGTCTTGGGTTTCGTTCAATTATCCACGCAGCGAATCGTCGCTTAGATTCGAGCAAACCGAAAGCCTGAAAACCAAACTGGAAGAAGCCGGGTGGAATACCGCTGACGTTATCGATGGAAATGTTAAGGAAATTAAACCCGAAATTATTCAGGCAAGTGAAGGAAAGTCGTTGTGGAAAATCTTTGTTATTCTCGCTTTGTTTTTCCTACTTGCAGAAATTCTGTTGATTCGTTTTCTAAAATGATGAAAAACACGACCGTAGCTTTCACCAACATCACGATTACCGATCCCGGCGGACAAAACGACAATTCCAGGGGGACATTGCTGATTGAAAATGGAACGGTTGTTCGCTTCGACTCATCATTGCCTCCCGAAAACAGCATGTGCATAGATGCCACAGACTTGCATGCCTCTCCCGGAATTTTCGATTTTCAAGTGCAGGGTGGTGAACCCGGCTTTGAGGAAAGAGAACGCTTCGACACCTTAAACAATGCTGCACTTGCCGGAGGGGTAACAGATTTGTTGTTGATGCCGAATATGCACCCGGTTAGCGATCATGCAGGTGCAGTGCAGTTTATACAGGAAAAAACAAAGCATTTGCCGGTAAATTTTATGCCGGCCGGTGCGCTGAGTAAAAAGCTGGCAGGAAAAGAGCTCAGCGAAATGGCCGAATTATACGGCGCGGGAGTTCGTGTGTTTACCGATGATAAAAGCCCGATTAGTAATTCTGTTCTTCTTCATCTGGCCATGCAGTACTCTACGCTTTCAGGAGGCTTCATCATGTTGCACCCCGAAGACGCTTCACTGGCACTTGGTGGACTGGTTAACGAGAGCATTACGAGTACGCAACTGGGCTTAAAAGGAAGTCCGGCGCTGGCCGAAGAACTTGGCGTGTTGCGTGCAATTGCCCTCGCCGAATACCACGATGTTCCAATATTGCTTGCAGGAATAAGCTCGGCTCGAAGCCTGGAGCGAATAAGGGAAGCAAAAAGCAAAGGGCTAAAAATTTTGTGCAGCACATATGCCCATCACCTCTTTTTTACCGATGCCGATTTAAGTGCATTCGACGCTAATCTTAAGGTTTGGCCTCCACTGCGTGGTTTAGAAGACCGAAATGCCTTATTGGATGCTGTTTCCGATGGAACAATTGATGTGGTGTGTTCAGATCACCGCCCCGAAACAATTGAAAAGAAAAACGTAGAATTTGGGTATGCTTCCTTTGGGATGGAGAATATCGAAGCTTCATTCAGTGCTGCTTGCACTTCGGCATTGGAAGCAGGCATTTCTTTAAGCCGCCTTATTGATGCACTGTGTGTAAAACCACGACAAATTGTTGGACTTGAGGTTCCGCATATTGAAGCCGGTAAAGAAGCACGTTTGTTTTTGTACAATCCCAAAGAACATTACACGTTTACCAACGATAAGATTCTTTCGCTATCGAAAAACTCACCATATACAGGCAGAGAATTATCGGGCAAAATTTACGGAGTCTCCACAGCATTGGGATGGCAATTCGAAGGCTACTGATTTTTGTTTTTTATTTTTCGGGAAGCGTTTCTGCACATGCGCAGGATGTATTGGTGCGCCTTTCGGGCTGTATGCTCAACGATAGTAGTTTTGAGCGGCGAAGGGTTTGCGGAATCGCATTTGAACGCGCGCTTGATTCTTTGCTGAACGATGCAAATGGTTGGAATTATCCGCTAGACACGATTCGCTTCATTTCTGCTTTAACTTCGCCCGATAATACATTTAAGCTAATCACATGGAATGTTCCGTATGAGGATGGTACATTCGGATTTTACGGACGTATTCTCTTGGGAAATAAGAATTCGGGGTCAGCAAAAATTATTCGTCTAAACGATGCTCGTTTGTCGATAAGCAAGCCGCAGTCGAAACAATTGGGCGCTGATAATTGGTATGGTGCATTGTATTATAAGATTATTCGCACGAAGCACAAGCGAAAAACTTATAACACGCTGCTTGGTTGGAATGGCAACACAGCACTGAGCAACCAGAAAATCATCGATGTATTGCAGGTCTCCAAAGATGGTAACGTAACGTTTGGGGCACCATTGTTCGAAGACACGAAGGCCGGCAAATATCGCGTCGTTCTAGAGTATGCCGAACAGGCAGCTGTTTCGTTGCGCTATTTGGAGAATGAGGAAGCCATTGTATTTGATCATCTTGTTCCAACCAATCCGGCTTTCGAAGGCAAATTTGCATTCTACAGTTCCGATTTTAGCAACGATGCATACCGTTTTGAAAAAGGGAAATGGAAGTTCATTCGCAATTATGCCGCAAAAAATGAGCGCGATTTTCGTCCCGAAGATTTCAAAAAGCCCGAGAAAGGAATCAAGCGCTAGTTATAGATTGCGTTAAGGGCCAAGTCACTACACACCTGGCTTCTCCGAAAACACCACCCCCAGCATCACCCTTCCAATCATTTGCAAGGTGGCTTTATCTACCGCTTTCATGTTGTCGTTTTGCGTGTGCCAATACGTGCCAAAGCCGGTTTGGCTGTTGGGGTCATGTTGGATGATGTCGATGGTAGGAATGCCTAATATGGAGTTGATGTAGTAATGATCGTCGGTGATGGGATTGGTGTTTTGCTGTACAAAAGATTGGCTGTAGCCCAGTTCTTCGGCAATGCTCCACACGCGCATCACCGTGCCCGATGCATATTCCATCGAATAGCCTTCGCGGTGAAATTGTGCGCCGGCAGCCGCTACCATGTCGAGGTTGATGCCAAATACCGGCATGTTTTCTTTAATGGGCGGTTTGGCGGCAAAGTACTGAGAACCTAAACAATAACTGTTTGCCGTAGTTGGGCTGCCATAATCTTCGGCATCAAAAAATACCAAGTCAACACCCACTGCTGCCGGACTTGCTTTGAGCACACGCGCCAGCTCGAGCATAATACCCGCGCTTGCTGCGCCATCAACCGCACCGTCGAAACGCTCTTTGGTTTTTTCGGCATCTTGGTCGCTAAACGGCCGCGTGTCCCAGTGGCAACTAATCATGATGCGTGGCTTCAATTCGGGATTTACCCGGCCCACGATGTTTCTAAATTTCAACGACTCGCCGGTGTAGGCCGTAGCTGCACCTTCCTGAACAATAACTTCGGCCCCGTGCCGCTTAAGTTCAGCAATTAGATAATCGCCGCATTTTACGTGTGCCGTGGTATTGGGCACGCGCGGACCAAACGCTACTTGTTTCTCGGTATAAACGTAGGCCGAGTCGCTATTGAAGGCAGGCAAGGGAACCTTAACCAGTTTTTCGGCAGGTTTATTTTCAACAGGTTTTTGCTCGTTTCCTCCTCCGCATCCTGCAAACAGAAAAAGAAGCGAGGGAAAAATTAAGTGCAACAAATGTTTATTCTTCATAATCCCAGCTTATTCCGGTTTTGGCATCGCGAATTACAATGCCTTCTTTTTTCACATTGGCGCGAATGGCATCCACCAGCGCGTAGTCTTTACGCTCCTTGGCATTGCGGTAGGCTTCGAGCACGGTTTCCATCATGGTGTGAAACGGTTGATTGGTTTTACCGGGCTCTTCGTGCAAACCTAAAATGGTCTCGACAAACAAAACGTAGGTCGATTTTAGTTTTTCGAAATCGCTCACAGCAATGCTTTCCCAAGCAATTTGTCCGCTGCGGAGGGAGTTAATCACTTTTAGCAATTCAAACAATCCGGCTAATGCTACGGCGGTGTTGAGGTCGTCGTTCATGCCTTCAAAAGCTTGCCGGCATGCAGCTTCAATGCGCTGCGAAAGGGCTTCATCGGCGCTGGTATTGATTTGCGGATGTTCCATCGCCTTCACACTGCGCAAACCATTGATGATGCGTTTGAATGCTTTTTCAGAGGCTTTCAGCGCCTCATTCGAAAAATCGAGCGTGCTGCGGTAATGCGCCTGAAGGATGAAGAAACGAATGGTCATCGGGCTGTAGGCCTGATCCAACAATGCACTGCTGCCGGTGAAGAATTCTCTGAGCGTGATGAAATTCCCCAGCGATTTCCCCATCTTCCGCCCGTTGATGGTTATCATATTGTTGTGCATCCAATATTTTACCGGAGCTTTACCACAACTTCCTTTCGATTGGGCAATCTCGCTTTCGTGGTGCGGAAACACGAGATCCATCCCGCCACCGTGTATGTCGAAGGTCTCACCCAAGTACTTTTTACTCATGGCCGAACACTCGATGTGCCAGCCCGGAAAACCAATTCCCCAGGGCGAATTCCAGCGCATGATGTGGTAAGCATCAGCCTTTTTCCATAAGGCAAAATCTTCGGGATTCCGTTTTTCGTCCTGCCCTTCGAGCACGCGCCGTTCGTTGCCGGCTCCGGCAATTAAATCTTCGAGCACGCGTCCGCTCAGTTTGCCGTAATCGTTGGTTTTGCTGTATTTAATCACGTCGAAATACACCGAGCCGTTCGATTCGTAGGCAAATCCATTGTCGATGATGGCCTGAATCATTTCGATCTGCTCGGGAATATGGCCCGATGCGCGGGGTTCAATGCCTGGATGCAGAGTATTGAGCATGCGCATCGACTCGTGGAAACTGCCGGTGTACAATTCCACCACTTCCATGGGTTCGAGCTGCTCGAGCCGTGCTTTCTTCGCAATTTTATCCTCGCCTTCGTCGGCATCGTTTTCCAAATGACCTACATCGGTTATATTGCGCACGTATCGCACTTTGTAGCCCAAATGCTGCAAATAGCGGTACAACACATCAAACGTAACGTATGGACGTGCATGGCCCAAATGCGCCTCGCCGTAAACGGTGGGTCCGCAAACGTACAGGCCAACATGCGGTGGACGAATGGCCTCGAATGCTTCTTTCTCGCGGCTTAGGGTATTGTAGATATAGAGTTTGGACGAATCCATTATAATTGACTAAACGGTTATTTTCTTTTGGATGCTGAGGTTTTGCAGCATATCGCGGGTCATGCCGCTGAGGTCGAATTGCGGCTTCCATCCCCAATCGTTGCGGGCTGAGCTGTCGTCGATGGATGCCGGCCAGGAATCGGCAATGGCCTGACGGAAATCGGGCGCGTAATCGATGCTGAATTCGGGAATGAGGTTTCGAATTTCGTTAGCCAATTCCTTCGGTGTAAAGCTAAATCCGGCCAAGTTGTAAGATGAGCGTACTTTAATTTGTTCGGCAGGAGCCAACATGAGTTTTACCGTGGCTTCGATGGCGTCGGGCATGTACATCATGGGCAGGCGCGTAGTTTCGGAAAGGAAACTGGTGTACGAACCTTTTTCGAGCGCTTCGTGAAAAATATGCACGGCATAATCGGTGGTGCCTCCGCCCGGGGCCGATTTCCAGCCAATGAGGCCCGGATAGCGCAGTGAACGCACATCCACCCCGTATTTGTTGAAGTAATATTCGCACCAACGTTCACCAGCAAGTTTACTGAAACCGTACACTGTTGATGGC
>JBKCFX010000580.1:0-5257 GCA_046303595.1 Bacteroidia bacterium | reverse complement strand
GGCCTGCAGGGGCACAAGGTCCGCAAGGATTGCAAGGCGCCACCGGAGCTCAAGGCCCACAAGGACCTGCCGGAGCAAATGGACAGACCATTTTAAACGGTACATCTAATCCCATAAGTGGAACAGGAGCCTTAGGCGATTTTTATCTCAACACGGCAACAAATACTCTTTTTGGGCCAAAAACAGCCGGTGGTTGGGGTACCGGCGTTTCATTGATTGGACCAGCAGGACCACAAGGGGCACAAGGGGCAACCGGCCCACAAGGTCCAGCAGGAACAGGTGGGGGCTCTCTTGATGCTGCATACGATTTTGGGGGAGCTGGAGCGGGAAGAACCATAACCGCCGATGCCGGATCGGTTACAATAAATGCCAGTGGTACAGGAACGTCCGGAATTGGATTAACCATTAATCAAAGTGGATCATCAACCTCGGCACTTGGCGCATTGAACAGCGGTACCGGCAACGCTATTAACGCGAGCAATTCCAATGCAAACAATAGTTTTGCAACCGTTCAGGCTACTACCAATAGTGCTACACTCAACAACTCAGCTGTTTTTGGCCAAAGCACCGGACAGGCAAGAGCAGTTACCGGTGAAATTGCTGCCAATGCTACCTCGGATGTTGCTGTGCGGGGAAATAACCTCCGCGTTACTGGCGGAATTGGAGTTGAAGGCGAAGGGTATAACGGAGTGTCGGGTGTAACGGTACGCAATGATGGATTTGCAGTTTTTGGAGAAAATACGGGGGTTCCCAATATTGGCACAGGCACTAATAATGCGGTTGCTGTTGGAGGTGTTGGCGGAATTGGTGTATTGGGGCAAACCACTAACGGGCAATTATCGGGTGTTTTGGGGCAAAATTTAAATACAGGAGTTATTTATAATAACATTGGCGTTTACGGCCAATCGGAGACCGGCGTTGGTGTTTGGGGCGATAATATTGACGGAAGTTATTTTGCAATATACTCCAATGGAGACCTGGGTTCAGCAGGAGCGAAACCTTTTATGATTGATCATCCTGAGGATCCTGAAAACAAATACTTAAAGCATTTTTCGATGGAATCCGATGAAATTCTAAATTTATACAGAGGCACCGTTCTTCTTAACAACGAAGGAAAGGCAGTGGTTGTGCTACCCACTTATTTTCATCTGATCAACATTGATTTCAGTTATCAACTTACCAGCGTGGGGATGCCTGGACCAAATCTTTACATTAGTCGAGAGGTTGAAGATGGAACGTTTGAAATTGCGGGTGGACAAGTCGGTCAAAAAGTTTGTTGGACGCTTATGGCTCAAAGAAACGATCCATATGTTCGCCATTATCCTGAAAACATCAAAACCGAAATTGAGAAAAGAAATGGTGAAAAGGGGCTTTATTTGCGCCCCGAATTGTACGGAAAACCAATGGAACAGCGAATTGGCATCCCCCAACATAAGAAAGCAGGTATTCAGAAATAATTATCTGCTGTTAAGGGTGTCGAGTATATGTTGTTTTAATTCGTGGTTCAGGCTATCGTTTGGATTAAGTTGAATTGCTGTATTTAGATCTTTTAACGCATTGTTTAACGCTCCTTCACGCATGTAATATTCTGCTCTTCCGGTATAATAGTAGGAATATTGAGGCTCAAGTTGAATCGCGTGTGTTATATCGGCAATTCCCTTTGATTTATTAAATTGATTCAAGAACACGATGCCCCTTTGGTACCAAGCATCGGCAAACGATGAATTTAGCGAGATACAACGACTAAAATCTGCGACGGCCTTATCGAAATCGAGCAATTCCATGATGCGCGTGCCCGAACTGTGATCGCTGTCTGTAAAGCGCGATTGCAAATAGCCGCGGTAATACCACGCCAAATAATTGCTCGAATCATAGCTTATTGCATTATCCAAATGAAACATAGCCGCTTGAAAGCGATCTTGCTTATACGCTAGCAGCGCGAGCTCTATCTGAATCTCGGAGCCTAATACACTTTTTGTTTGTTGAATTCCGATTAATTTTTTGTGCGCAAGGGCCGTATCGCCCGAATCTGAGAGAACTCTGGCATATTCCAGCCGAGCTTCAAGGCATTCTGGATACTTCTCCTCTGCCCTTTTCAAATCCATTGCAGCCAGTCGCCATTTTTCGACCCGACGAAAACTTGCTGCACGAAGCCGAAGCGCATCACAACTGGTATCGCCAGATGCAAGATGAGCGTTTAATGCAACTATTGCCCCAAGATAATCTTCCTGGTCGATTTCGGCTTTTGCTCTTTTTAACCAATCAACAGGCTTGGCGCAAGAGAACAAATAAATTGCGAACGAAAGGCTTATCCATTTGCTCGATTTACTCATAGCCCGTTTCTGCAGCAATAGGCTCCGATGGTTCAGAAAGGGTAAAGCAATTGGCCGGACGACCATTGAGAGAAATACAACTTTGTGCCTGAATTTCAACTTCGGGAGCGCTTAAGGCTGGATTTGATTCCTTCAACGTTCCGATAAATTGTTTTAACATGGATGGATCAGAAGCCATCGTCGATTTTTGAACCGGACTCAGCATGTGATCAATAGCGATAGGTTCAGATTCTCCCTTTGCCTTGTTTACCTTGTAAAACGCCACAGAGTTTTTCTGGTGGTTGATGTGGATATCCCACGAAAAATGAAATGCCGTATTTGCCCAACGTAAACTTCCCCACGACAAATAAAAATACACCGGTAAAATAAACTGAAATGCAAGGAATAGCGATGCCAGCAAGGGAAAAAGACGACGCATGCGGTATTGCAGCATAAACGTTCCACCAGCGGAAAAAACATCCCCTTTGAACTGAAATACATCATACAAAAAGTAGGAAACCCGCGAAATGAAATGATGAATTATTCGGGAAGGTAAAAAAACCATGCAAGAAAGAATTACCAAAACCGGAAAGAACCCTGTAGGCAAGAACAAAACACCGGTTAACTGAACAATTACTACGAGAATAAACGCTTTAACAGAAGTTCGGGAATCAAGTAAAAAATGAGGGATAACAAAATCGAACACGACTAAAAACCACGATAAAGCAAGAACAATCCAGGTATTGTTTATAAGGAAACTGCTTGGAATTCCAATGTTTTGTAAGGTGTCTTGCAGCCAAAGCATAACTGGAACTCCCGTGTAAAGCCAATCGGAATTTAGTTTTGCCATACCTGCAAAGAAGAAGACCATTACAACCTGAACCTTGAATGCCCATAAAAGCCAAACAGGTGCAAAATCGACACGAATTGCTGGCTTACGAATCAAATCGATTGAAAAAAGCCTATATGCAGGAGACACCAGAAGCATCAGCGCTATAATCAACACATAATAATAATAGCTCAGGTACGACGCCTTGTCGATTAGCGATACGTATACAAAAGTGAGCGTAAAAATCAATCCCATTTTTCGGTAATGCCAGCCGGCACCCATGCCAAGCGCTGTTATGGCAAGCACAATAAAAACCATCAACATGCCCCAGAACGGAAGTGGCTTAATCCACTCGAAACCCGTGTATGGAAAATGGACTACCTGTTGCGAAAAAACCTCAGCCACCTTTCCGCTAAAAATCATGTAAAGCGACCACAACGACATGGCCAGACCAAAGGCTAAGCGCAAGGCAACCAGTGGATAAATGGATGCCGGTTTGAACAAGGTCTTTTCGATGTTCTTTAATTGTTCGGCTATCTGTCCCATCTATAAAACTCTTTTCAGCCACTAAAAATAAGCGAAAACAAATTACTTCAACTTTGTTTTTAACGAAACTAACTTTAAAAAAGATAATTTGCACACGAAATTTTTGATTATGCGTTTTGTTTCTCACTTTATTTTGCTTGCGTTGTTATTCCATACTACGACATCATTTGCGCAAATACGTTTGCGTCCGGGTATTTCGTTCGGCCCTAATTTTTCGCTTTTACCTGGAAACAATCAATCGTTCAGCGATGGTTTTTTTACGTCCGGTAAAGTGGGCATAACCGGAGGCGTCAACCTTTCGCTGCAGGCCGGAGAGCATTTCTGGTCGCGCATCGGAACAAATTATGCCAGAACCAACTTCCTTTTTAAGCGCACAAGTGCAACCGATTTACGGGTCGAAAACAGTTTTAAATTCAATGCAATAGAATTTCCACTCCAAGTAGGGTTTACCGGATACCTCGGCTCATTAAAACACCGCGAATACGTTGGTGTAGGTTACAATGCTTTGCTTCGAAGTTCTTCGGCATTGGGTGTAGGCGGCGATAGCATGGCGGTGTACACTTACACAACCGAAGAGTCTCTTGTAAAAAAATCGTTTCTGAATTTCAATTTTGGGATTGAGGTTGGTTCAGAATTCGACAATGATGGTTCCATTTTTTTCGGTTTGGCTATGCGCTACAATCCCGAAACACAATACCAGTATAACTTTCGCACCGGAAGCTATCCCGAACAAATTTTGCGCAGCAATGCCAACTTTGTGATGCTCGAGATCACCTATTATTTCCCGCGTTTTTCGTATTGGTTTAAGCGCGATTTTACGTATTGATTAACGTGCTATCCACGCGGTTGGGTTGAGCTTGGTTTTACCCTGCCAAATTTCCAAATGCGCTTCGGGCTGGCCTTCATCGTTTTCGCCGGCAGTTCCTAAAACAGCTCCGGTTTTTACCTTTTGTCCTTTTGAGACATTTACCGTTGCCAGATTTCCATACACGCTCAAATAAGTTCCATGTTTTAGGATGATGGCGCTTCCGGCTCCGGGAATGGCCACAACGCCCATCACTTCGCCTTCAAAAATCGATTTTACCTGCGCGCTTCGGCTTGTAGCAATGTCGATTCCATTGTTGTAGGTGCTTATTCCTTTTAAAACCGGATGAGGATGTGTTCCAAATGTTTCTGAAATTACTCCTTTATCGACAGGCCAAGGCAAACGGCCTTTGTTTGCTTCGAACTTGCCGGATAGTGCCGCAGTTTCGGGTGTAACGCGCAATTCGGGAGCAGGCTTAGGCGCAGATCCTTTGGCTTCGGTGGAAGCTTTGGGTTTTGTCGAGGTTGTTTTGGAAGCCGATTTAGCAGCGGCAGCACGTTCGCGGGCAATTTCACGCTCAATCACCTTGCGAATTTCGGCGTCGAGTTTTCGCTTTCGCGCTTCTTTCTTTTCGAGCTCCTTTTTAAGCGTTTTCTCCTTTTTCTTAAGCTCATTCAGCGCTTTTTCCTGCTCCTTCTTTTCTTTGCTCAGTTCGGTTTTTTCCTGCTGTTCGGAGCCCAATAAATCTTGTTTGATATCGAGGTC
>JBKCFX010000579.1:0-6043 GCA_046303595.1 Bacteroidia bacterium | reverse complement strand
ATTATCCTTCGCGTGACAAATCAACGCGATTTCGAAGCCGGCTCCGGTTAATGCATCTACTTCCTTTTTTACCCGAATATCAGGAGGGTAGGGGGCATTCAGAAGCATGAGTATTTTCTTTTTCACAATTGTTTTAAAATTGGGCTAATTTAGAGATTTTTGCATCATACAACTTCAGAATGACAATCGATATAATCGCAGGAGCACGCCCAAATTTCATGAAAATTGCTCCGATCATAAAGGCAATAAGGCAGGCTCAAAATAATGGTGTTGCGATACAATTCAGGTTGATTCATACTGGTCAGCACTACGATGAAAAGTTGAGTTCTGTTTTTTTCAGGCAATTGGGTATTCCCGATCCGGATGTCAATTTTGGCGTAGGCTCAGGGTCGCAGGCCGAGCAAACTGCAGGAATAATGATTGCGTTCGAGAACGATTTACTTGCACATCCTGCCGACCTTGTTGTTGTTGTTGGAGATGTTACGTCAACAATGGCATGTTCCATCGTTGCGAAAAAATTAAATGTGAAACTCGCACACGTTGAGGGTGGAATTCGTTCGTTCGATATGACAATGCCCGAAGAAATTAACCGTATGGTTACGGATGCATTGAGTGATTATTTCTTTACTACTTCAGAAATTGCGAACGAAAATCTTCGAAAAGCAGGTGTGCCCGACAGTAGAATATTTTTTGTCGGCAATACAATGATCGATACACTGTATCAAAATATGGACAATGCTACACCTCCGGCGTTTTGGGATGCGTATCGTCTAAAGCAGCTTGAGTACGCGGTTTTAACTTTGCATCGTCCTTCAAATGTCGATGATTTTGATGTGTTCAAAAACTGGATTTCCTATCTGGATTCGTTCGGTATCAAAATTATTTTCCCGATCCACCCCCGAACACGTTTAAATTTCAATAAGTTAGGAAATAAGCCGGTAAATATTATCACGGTAGATCCGCTCAGTTATTTTGAGTTTATTTATCTCATTAAACATGCTAAAGCGGTAATTACAGATTCGGGAGGTGTTCAGGAAGAAACTACCGTTTTGGGAGTGCCCTGCTTAACCCTGCGCAACAACACCGAAAGGCCTGAAACCGTGTCTACAGGAACCAACGAAATGATTGGCGACGATAAGTTAAAGCTAAAAACCGCACTCGAATCTGTTAAAGCCGGTAAATGGAAAAAAGGAGCAATTCCGGATTTATGGGATGGAAAAACATCCGAACGAATTGTTAAGATTATGTGCGAATTGAATTTATCCTCTTCTATTTAGATGGGAATAATTCAGAAACAAGGAATTCAAAGTGGAATCATTACCATAACCGGTATGATTACCGCTGTAATTAGTCTGTTTGTAATTCAACCTTTTTATTTGAGTAAAGAAGAAATAGGCTTGACTAGAATACTCTTCTCTTCTTCATTTTTAATTTCTACAATCTTACCGCTTGGAGCAGGTAATATTATTACGCGCTATCTTCCAAAATTCAGAAACGACAAGAATTCACACAACGGTTTTTTGGCGATTCCGTTGGTATATCTGTTGGTGGGAATCTGTATCTTTTTCCCGCTACTGCGTTTTTACAGTTCTGAGATTTCTGCTTTGTATTCTAAAGACAGCAAATTGTTTTCAGATTATTTGCTTTTAATATTTCCCTTTTCCTTAATTCTGGCGTTAATTTCGGTACTCAATTCATACTTTTTTTCCTTATTTAAACCACTATTGCCAGCGTTTTGCAATGATGTATTGCCTCGTTTATTATTTATCATTTTAATTTTAATTTATTCGTTTGGCTTAATCGATTTAAATTTATTTGTTTATTCATTCGTTGCAATTTATTTAATTCAGCTTTTAATACTCATCGTATATTTAATGAAGGATGGCTTACCATCTCTAAATCCTTCGCCACATATCCTTCATAAATCGCTTAAGCGCGAAATACTATTTTTTAGTGGCGCTGTTTTCTTTTCAGGGCTTTCGACCATGGGAATTAAATTGGTCGACACAGTTATTATAGGGCAATTCGTATCGCTTGATATCGTTGGTATATATAGTATAGCAGCTTTTATTCCGAGTTTTATTGAAGCACCGATTAATTCACTTGAAAAAATTTCAAATGCACGGATTGCCAAGTCTTGGGAAGATAATGACAGAAACAATATTCATCATATTTATGTGCAGAGTTCGCGATTTTTATTTGCAATTGGTGGACTTCTTTTTTTGCTGGTTTATGTCAATACTCCGCCATTTTTTACTTTGTTGCCTGCAGGGTTTGAATTGGGAATTAACGCAGTATATATATTAAGCCTGAGTGCACTTTTTAACCTTATCACCGGCACAAATACGGCAATTATCTTTACATCCAAACACTACCGCTTTGGATCTTTTGCGCTTATCGCAATATCAATTTTGAATATTTTTCTATTGTACGCATTAATTCCGAATTTGGGTATTGATGGGGCTGCACTGGCGAGTTGTATATCAAGCTTTATCTATAATTTATTCAAGTATTTATTCATTTGGAAATACTTTAAAATTCAGCCTTTTGATTTTATAACCTTAAAAATATTCCTAATTGTATGTTTCATTTTCGGTCTTTGCTCTCTGGTTCAATTTGGAGATAATCCTTTCATAAACATCATTTTGGGTTCATTGCTTGTTGCGTCTTTATATTTTGTTTTGCTTAAATCTACCGGCATCTGGAGCCAACTCAAAGTGAAGTTTTAAAGATTAAATTCAGAGGATAAATCCCACGTTACAACGAAACCCTGTTTCCTATTTCTATCACTTCAGGCGATATTATTTTTCCCTCCGCTATAGAAAAGCGAATGAGTGTCTTTTTCTGATGAAAGCCGTGTTTCCCTGCTGCTCCCGGATTCATGTGTAGCAAATTATAGTGCTTGTCGTACATCACTTTCAGAATGTGTGAATGTCCGCAAATGAACAGCCCCGGCTTTTCTGTTGCCAGCATGGTACGAATTCGCTCGGCATATTTACCCGGATACCCACCAATATGCGTCATGTATACCTTCAAGCCCTCACATTCAAAAAGCTGATTCAACGGAAACATGCGTCGGAGTTTTGCGTCATCGATGTTGCCATAAACAGCGCGAAGCGGCTTTTGTGCCGATAACAAATCTGCCAGTTCAACGGAGCCGATATCGCCGGCATGCCAGATTTCGTCGGCCTGTAAAATGTATTTTTCGATCTTCGGGTCGAGGTATCCGTGTGTATCCGATAGCAATAAAATGTTCTTCATCGCTTCGATAAATCAATCTGTTCTGTACAGAATGCATATTCTGCCGCAACACTGTTTGAACACACCACAATGGTTCGCCGCGTGCCAAATTGATCTATTAGGTCGTTGTACCATCCTATGGCTTTTTCATCGAGATTGGAGGCGGGTTCATCGAGTAATACAAGCGGAGTATCCGATAAAATAGCAAGCAATAACCGAACGCGCTGCTTCATTCCAGAACTGAAATAGGAAAGGCGCATCTCCGATTTATCGGCAAGACCCGAAAGCTGCAGCAATTCTTCCACAGTCAGGTTTTGGCAAACAGGTTTTAACGTGAAATGAAATTCGATGTGCTCGCGTAGGGTAAACTCTTCGATGAGTTCGAGATAAGGTGTTGCAAGTGAAATGTATTGATATAGCTTATCTGCTGCGATTATATCCGTGTGCACTTTCCAGCAAATCGATCCTTCTGAAACAGGCGCATATCCGGCCATTATCAGAAGCAATCTCGATTTCCCGCTTCCGTTTGAACCCAAAATTACCGTTCGGGAGCCGGGAGAAAAGGTATGATTCAAATCACGAAATAACCAGGTAAAATTAAATCGCTTGGATAGTTGAACGAGTGTAATTTCCATAAACAGAATTACGCGTCCTTCCCATATCCGCGCATGATTCCGCGCTTGGCATTCTGAATAAACAGGATGATTTCGTCGCGTTCTGATGTTGCAGGCATTTCGGCTTCAATACGCGCCAAGGCGTCTGTGGTGTTCAGACCACTCACATACAAAATGCGGTAAATATCTTGAATTGCCGTTATTGCTTCGTTGCTGTAACCCCGGCGTCGTAAGCCGATGGAATTAATTCCTGCATACGACAATGGTTCGCGTCCGGCCTTTACATACGGCGGAACATCTTTCCTAACCAGTGAACCACCCGAAATCATAACATGCGCGCCAATGTGTACAAACTGATGCACAGCCGACATTCCACCAATGACCGCATGATCTCCAACAACAACATGCCCGGCCATGTTAACGGCATTGGCTATGATGCAATGAGAACCAACAAGGCAGTCGTGCGCAAGATGAACATATGCCATGATGAGTGTGTGTTCTCCTACCCGCGTTGTCATGCGGTCGTTTGTGCCTCTGTTGATGGTAACGCAATCGCGAATGGTAACGTTATCGCCGATTTCAACTGTAGTTTTTTCGCCATCGAATTTTAGATCCTGTGGAATTGCTGCTATAACAGCACCCGGAAAAATGCGGCAATTCTTTCCAATGCGCGCACCATCCATAATGGTCACATTGGAGCCAATCCAAGTTCCCTCACCAATCTCAACATCGCCATGAATAACAGCGAAAGGATCAACAGTTACGCCTCTGGCAATCTTGGCGTTTGGATGAATGTAGGCAAGCGGCTGAATCATGATTTGCAAGTTGCCAAAGGTAGAAAAAAGCCGGTATCAATCAACCAGGCCTTTTTCCTTGACAATCTGTGCCATCATTTCGGCCTCTGTAACCGGTTTACCGTTTACAAAAGCAACACCACGCATATGGCAAATACCTCTGCGGATGGGAGAAATAAGTTCGAGTTTAAAAATTAGCGTATCGCCCGGACTAACTTTTTGCTTGAACCTCACATTGTCTATTTTCATGAAATAGGTCAGGTAATTTTCCGGATCAGGAACCGTGTTCAATACCAAAATTCCACCCACCTGCGCCATGGCTTCAATAATTAATACACCCGGCATAACAGGATTTCCGGGGAAGTGCCCGCGGAAGAAATCCTCGTTCATGGTTACATTTTTTAAGCCTACTACGTGATTTTCGCTCATTTCCAGAATCTTATCGATGAGCAAAAAAGGTTGGCGATGCGGTAAAATCCGCATAATGTCGTTGATGTTGTAAAGCGGCGGCTGGCTCAAATCAATATCGAGCGAATCGCCTTTGCGGTTTTTTTCTTGCTTGATTAGTTGTTTGATTTTACGGGCAAATTCGACATTAGCTGCGTGTCCCGGACGGGTTGCAATAACCTGTGCACGAATTGGTTTCCCGATAAGCATCAAATCGCCAACCACATCCAGTAGCTTATGCCGCGCCGCCTCGTTCTGATGCATGATCGAGATGTTATTCAGCGTTCCATCGGCGGTTACATGCACATCCGAGCGCCCGAAAACTTCGTTCAGTTTTTGCTTCTCAACTTCGGTTAAATCACGGTCAACATAAACGATGGCGTTGCTTAAATCCCCGCCTTTAATTAAGTTGCTTTCAAGCAATGCATTTAGCTCATGCAAGAATACAAACGTGCGGCATGAAGAAATTTCTTGGTTGAATTCGGCGATGTGATTCAACTGCGCATGTTGAAATCCAAGTACGCGCGAATTGAAGTCGATCATTACCTTAACTCGGTAATTTTCGGCCGGAATGGCCATGATTTCAACACCACGCGACGAATCGTTGAAGAACACGTTGGTCTTCAGCTCGAAGTATTCGCGTTCGGCATCCTGTTCTACGATTCCGGCTTTTTGCAAGGCTTCGGTGAAGTATCGTGCACTTCCGTCCATAATGGGTATTTCGGGACCATTTACGTCAATAATCAGGTTATCGATTTGCAATCCACCGGCCGCAGCAAGTGTATGTTCAACCGTTGATACGCGGGCTTCGCCTTTGCAAAGTGTTGTGCCGCGCGCTGTTTCGATCACAAAATCTACATCGGCCGGTACTTCGGGAGCACCTTCCAGATCACTGCGACGAAACACAATGCCTGTATTGGCTTCGGCTGGCATAAATGTAAGCGTTAC
>JBKCFX010000578.1:0-2940 GCA_046303595.1 Bacteroidia bacterium | reverse complement strand
GACCAATGATGCGCCCTTTCACTTCATCGTTTTCGATATTGAATACCGATACCGAATTCTCAACGGCATGTTCGGTAGCTACGCGCTGAATGGTTTGTACCACAATACGTTTCGCTTCCTTATTGGCCGTTAACTTGGCCTCTTCCATGATGTCTTTGATGTGCGATGCGGCTTCGGTTGCGGCTTCGTTTTTAAGCGCTTCTACCAATTGACCTTTGGCATCTTCGGCCGATAAACCTGCGATGATTTCGAGTTGCTCCACCTGCTTTCGGTGCATCTTTTCTACATCTGCCTGTTTTTTCAGGATGAGTTCCTGCTGTGTTTTCAAATTTTCTTTCGCCGCATCGAGTTCGCTTTGCTTGCGGCGGGTTTCTTCAATCTTTTGGCTGAGTGAACTCTCTTTTTGTTTCGCCCTGTTTTCGCTTTGCTGTACCTCTTGGTTTCTTGCCTGAATTGTTTTTTCGTGCTCGGCTTTGAGCTGTAAAAACTTCTCCTTGGCCTGGAGCATCCGCTCGTTTTTGATGAGCTCGGCTTTCGCCTCGGCTTCTTTTAGCAAGCCTTCACTTTTGTTTTCGATAGATTTGCGCAGCACCGTGGTAGCAAGGCCATAACCCGCTCCCAGTCCGGCGACAATTACAATCAGATAAATTACGATTTCCATTGTTCGTCTGTTCTTTACGAAAAAACTCCGAAGTAGGATTTAGAACTATTGCGATTCGGGCATTGATGTTTCAAGCAGATGATGGAGCGCGGTTATTCGCTCACTCATGGCTGTATGAAAATGTTCGCTTTGCTGATCGATATCGAGTAATTGCGTTACCAATTGGAGCGATGCCATGGCAAATAAATCCTGCATGTCGCGTACTCCAAAACGCTGTTCCATAGAGCGCAGGGTTTCGTTTATCAATTCGGAGGCACGGCGAGCAGTTTCGGCTTCCTGCTCCTTCAATCGGAGCGGATAAACGCGGCCTGCAATCTGTACTTCGATGGATAAATCCTGCATCGTTTCGTTCGTTATCGGTTCAACAGCGCAAGACACTGGTCAATGTCGCGAATCATCTCGTCCAGGCGAATCTTAACTTCACCAGTATCTGCCGGTTGTTCTGCTTGAACCGTCCCTGCATGCCTGAACAATCTGAGTTCCTCACCCAACATTCGAATTTCTTCCTGTTGTTTGTGAATTTGTTCTGTTAAATGTTGATTTTCAGTTTTTAATCCCGAAATCTCGGTCATAAATCCTTGCTGCAAAGTTATCATTTTTTTGATCTTCGCCTCAAGAAGTTCTGTCTTTTTAAGCAATTCCGACATTAAATTCCTGTAGAGTTTATACCTGTTGATTTCAGGCTCAAAAGTATTTATTTCTCTTTGTGCGTTTCTTTCTGCTTTGAAATAATTTGCAACATACTTATTCACCTTGTGAAAAACCGGCCGTTTCTCCGTTCGATTTTAGGGCTGTTGATGTGTCTTAGCGCTTCAATTTCAGGCGCTCAAGCGCTCGGTATGCCCTTTCGCGGGGCCGAGCACATCACTTCGGGCTATGGCGAAATTCGGCCCAATCACTTTCATTCCGGTATCGATTATGCCTTGCCGGTAGGAAGGGAATTGCTCGCCGTAGATCGGGGTTGGGTAAGTCGAATTCGTGTTTCGTCGCGCGGATATGGGAAGGTGGTTTACATCGACCACCCGCAGGGCTTGACGAGCGTTTATGCGCATTGCTCAAAGTTTAGCCCCGAAATGGAAGCATACGTTCGCCAGATTCAGAACGATTCGCGCGAATATGAACTCGATGTATTGCCCGATTCTACGTTGTTTCCTGTTGTAAAAGGCCAAATCGTAGCGTATTCGGGCAATTCGGGAACATCGACAGGTGCGCATCTGCATTTCGAATTGCGCGATAGGTATTTCGAGAATACATTCAACCCATTTCTTTTCGGGTATGCCTGCGATGATAAAGCAGCGCCGCTAGTGCAGCAGATGTTCATAATACCGCATCCCGAAAGCGGAACCGTAAATCAGAAAGCTGATATAATAACGCTCAAACTGAGTTACAACAAAAAACTGAAGCGTAAAGTTGTTCATCCCAAACAACCAATGCCTGTTGTTTCGGGTTGGGTTGGCTTTGGGTTTACGGGAGGCGATGTATTGGACCGAATCAAGCACCTGAGTGGTATTTATTCGGTTGTGCTTCGCGTCGATTCTTCAACTGTATTTTCGGCGCGCTTCGATGCCTTTTCGTTCGACGAAACCCGCGCGGTGAATGCCTACATCAATTATCCGCGCAAGCTTCGCAGTAAACAAAAGCTTCAGCAGTGTATAGTACCCGAAAACAACCAGATTGGGATTTATACTGCGCAGGAAAATCGCGGGTATTATTATTTCGATGAGCCAAGATCGTATGCCATTGAACTTATTCTGAAGGATTTTAGCGGCAACACAACCGAATTCAGCTTCAAAGTGAAGGGAAAGCCGCCCGGTTTAAATTCAGAACAACGTAAACAAGAAATTACAGGAACGCAATGGGTTCAGGCCGGAACGGATCAAACCATCCAAATCAAAAACACATTCGAAGCCCATTTTGAGCCCAATTCGATTTACGAATCGCATGCTGTAAAACTGAAACGGGCACCGGCATCTTCCGGTTCATCGCCGGTTATTGAATTTGGAAGCCGCTTTCAACCCATCCACCAAAAAATTAAAATCCGCATTCGGTATACCGCAGAAAATGCAGAGTTCAACGATAAATTGCTGATTAAGCGCATTTCAGGTGCCGATACCGATTACCTTTCGGCGGTGCTTAACGATGGCTGGCTCGAAGGGTACACCGATGCGTTTGGCGATTTTTCCATTGCGGTCGATACACTTCCGCCTCAGGTTTCCATCATCAAAAAGATTGCGGGCTACAAAACCATCAAGAAAGGCCGTCGTCGCGTAAAAGTTCCC
>JBKCFX010000577.1:0-1727 GCA_046303595.1 Bacteroidia bacterium | reverse complement strand
TAAATCTCCGATTCGTCCGGCAATGATTTCGACTTGCGTAATTTTTCCATTGGAATCCGTGGCTTTTAAAACCGGGATGTTTTCGCGCCAAAACATTTTAAAGTGCGGCTTCACCATCTTGTTGCGTGCCGGTAGATTGAGCCAAATTTGAAACAGTTCCATCGGATTGCGTTTGTCGCTGTGCAGTAGAGGAAACATCTCTGAATGTTGAACACCACCACCTGCGGTCATCCATTGCACATCGCCATCGCCATAGCGTCCTGCTGCGCCCATCGAATCGGCATGATCCACAAGGCCTTTACGCACAACAGTTATCGTCTCAAAGCCACGATGCGGATGCCCCGGAAAGCCCGGAACCGTTTTGCCATGATACATTCTAAAGCCATCTTTTACAATAAAATCGTCGCCCATATGGCGTCCGTTAAAGTGCGAATTATCTGGACCCATCTGATCATTGCCTTCCGGAAAATCGTCTTCGTGGTGCACACAAAACAAAAACGGATCGGCGGTTTCCCATTGAAACCCCAATGGTTTAACGGACTTAATCGGATTAATTTCCGGCATTTTTGAAGCTTCCTGCATGCCTTTTACTTTATTAAAAAGAGGGATTGTAACTGCTGCACCCAGTACAGCTGCAGCGCGTTGAATGAAATTTCGTCTGGCGGTATTTCGTTCCATAGGATTGTTGACCTGTAAAACGAAGTTCGGGAAAACTTGTTTGAAATTCACCGTACAGTTCCTGTATTTTTATCGACCTAAAATTCGTTATGCACCATCTCATTTACACGGATAATTTTTACACTGGGAATTTTCAGAAAGTTGAACATTCGAAAAAACTTGAGGTTCGCGATGCATATTTTGGTGAGACGCTTGGTGAGGTTTCGTTGCTTGAGGAGGCTTCGTACGATGCCTTGATACATGCTGCAGAACGTGGATTTAAAATCTGGTCCCAAAAATCGGCAGGCGAACGTTCCAACATGCTTTTGCGTGTGGCCGACTTGCTTGAATTTGATGCCGATGCCTTTACCGAACTCATCGTGCGCGAGGCTGGCAAACCAATTCAATTTGCGCATATCGAAGTTCAAAGAGCGGTTCAAACCTTGCGCATAGCCTCACAGGAAGCCTTGCGCATGGGCGGAGAAATTGTTCCGATGGATTTTGGAATTGGAGCGGGTAAAATTGCGCAAACCCAGCGATTTCCTAGAGGGCCTGTGTTGGGCTTTTCGCCGTTTAATTTTCCGCTGAATCTGGCGCTGCATAAAATAGCTCCTGCACTTGCGTCTGGATGCAGCATCGTTATGAAAGCACCGCCGCAAGCACCCTTGAGTTTGCTGGCTTTATGCAGTTTGTTTCGGCAAGCCGGATTGCCCGAAGGTGTGCTCAATGCCGTGGTGTGCACTAATGATTTAGCGGTAAGGCTGGTTCGCGATGAACGTTTTTCGGTGTTTTCGTTTACCGGGAGTGATACCGTAGGCTGGCATTTGAAATCGCTTGCAGGCAAGAAAAGGGTGGTACTCGAACTGGGCGGAAATGCGGGTGTTTATGTGGATGAATCGGCCAATCTGTACGATGCGGCAAAACAGATTGCACGTTCGGCGTTTATGTATGCCGGACAGGTATGCATTGCCACGCAGCGAATTTTTGTGCATGCAGCGGTTGAACACAAATTCAAATCGTCGTTATTGCGCGAAATTGAAGCTTTGGAAAGTGGTGACCCCATGCAGGAA
>JBKCFX010000576.1:0-2245 GCA_046303595.1 Bacteroidia bacterium | reverse complement strand
GTCCACTGAGCGTTTCATCGATTTGCTTCATCACCTTTGCGTCAAAATCGACGTTGATTTCGAATGCCACCTTCACATTATCCCAAAGTATTTCGACCGTTGCTTGCTTATCTTTTAGGTTAGCAAATTGGATGGTGAATGTTTCTGTTTTGTATGCAGTAGCTTCAGGTTTCACTTTGAAACGCAATTGATCTTCTGCTTCTTTGTAATTGCTTGTCCCCGACATTTTAGCCGTTTTATTCAGAATCATCGTCCATTCGGTTGCACCCGGAATGGCAAAGAATGAATATTCGCCGGCAGGAATTTTTGTTCCCTGAATGCTGAATTCGTCACTGCTTTTGAATGTAGTAGCCATGTTGGCTCCAAAACGCCAAAGTTTATCCATCGGAACAACTTCGCCGTAAGCTTTACGTCCTTTTAGAGATGGACGGCTATACGTGATGCTGAATTCGTTGAGCCCCACTTTTTGCGTTACGGTTCCAAGCGGACTGGGTTGCGGCGTATCGATTTGAGCCAATGCTGCAACAACCGGAGCAGCAGCGATGATCAGCGAAAGAAGTACTTTTTTCATATGTGTTATTGAGATTAGTTTTTAATGAGTTTGCGAACGGTTTGTCCGGAAGCATTTTGAATGACAACGAAATAGCTGCCTTTGGGAAGTGCCTGCGTAGCGATTGTTTGTGCAGCACCATTAAGCGATGCAGACAGTACCGTTTGACCAAGTGCATTTACAATTTTTAGCGAGCCTTTTACGTGGTCGCCGTTCGAAATGGTAATAAAGTCACCAAATGGATTCGGACTAATGGCGAGTTCTTTCTTTTTATTGCTTTCGATGCCTACGCAGGAATCGATTATTACATCAATGTTTGCAGAATTGCTACATCCGTTCCCATCAACATAAGTGTAGGTAATTGAAGAAGTTCCAACTCCAGCCAACTCGGGCGAAAAAGTTCCGTTTGCACTATTTGTACCTGATCCATTCAATTCACCACCAGCAGGCTCAAGCGTTAAATCCACTGAAGGCGAATTTAAGCAGTAAGCATCGTTAAGTCCCGCAATAGAAACATCAGGGAGAGTATTTATGGTTACTTGAACAGCTTCTGAAGTGCTGCTTCCGGCACTGTTGGTCGTTGTGACCGTATAGCTTCCCGATTGGGTTGGTAAAAGTGTGGCTGTGGTAGCGCCCGAAAGTGCGATACCATCCTTTGCCCAAGAATAGCTGAGCAAGGGGTTTAATCCGGTTGAAAGTTCCAATTCGTCGCCACTGCAAACGGTGAGCGGACCAGATGCTGTAATTACTGCCCTCGGTAAACTTGCCGCAATGGTTAAACGCGAAATCAACCCATTTTGCTGTGCGATATATACCTCGCCAAATTGGTCTTCACCAAACGTGGTGTATTGAAATTGTGTGAATGTTCCGTGCGATTGGTTTGTATAGCCACCGTTTCCATTGGGTATGATTCCTCTAATCACACCATCGCAATAGTCGGTATAGAAATACCGCCCAAAAACATCGTTGTACAAATTACCGCGGTAAACATAACCGCCTGTAATTGAGCATCCACCGCCGCTTGTATGCATGTAATTGTAGATAGGGAAAACATAGTTCGATTGAGGTAAACAAGTATTTGTGTTGACGCTTGTATTTAAGTTATTAGCCTCGTAACAGCGCCATCCATAGTTTTCTCCTCCGGTGCTTGATGCTGGCTGCATATTCACTTCTTCGTAGAGGTTTTGCCCCACATCGGCAATCCACAAATCGCCTGTTACGCGGTCGAAGCTCCAGCGCCAAGGATTGCGCACGCCGATAGCCCAAATCTCGTCGCGAATTGCATTGTTCGGGTCATTTGCAGAGGTGAATGGATTATCAGAAGGAATAGTGTAGCCCGCATCATTACCACTTACATCGATGCGCAGCATTTTACCAAGCAAGCTGTTTGGATTTTGTGCATAATTTTGCGGATCATTGCCCGAACCACCATCGCCCATGCCGATGTACAAATAGCCATCGGGACCAAACGCCAAGCAACCTCCGTTGTGATTCGCATAAGGCTGTGTGATGGTTAATAGAATTTGTTCCGAATCAAAATTCCCTGCATTGGGGTCGGTAGCTGATACGGTGTAGCGTGCAATAACTGTATTGCCACTGTTGTTGATGTAATTCACATAAAAACGTCCATTCTGCGCATAGTTGGGGTCGAATGCCAATCCGAGTAGACCGCGTTCGTCGCTATCGCTGCTGATG